>CANSLL010000019.1 GCA_947647695.1 uncultured Clostridia bacterium
AGTTCCTTGAATTTTACAGCATATAAAACCGGGTATCTGTATGCGAACTGCACCCCATTTGTTGGACAAGTATGGCAAACGATCTAACAAGTGGGGTGCTATATTATCATTGCCAAAGACGTTTTCATGCATTCGAAAAACACGATCCCCTTTCAAGCGGTTCTTTGCATACCACCCAGTCCTCCGCCATAACCTATAACAATATGGTCTCTATGTATAGCCCCACTCGTAGGTCATCAAAAACACCTTGTTCGCCGCCCGGCCCAGCAGGGCGTAGTCGTGGGCTTCGTACAGCAGGCCCCGCTGGTCCGCCGACGTTTTGGGCGCCAGGGCCACGGTGACGCTGTAGCCCGCCGGGTTCAGCGTCCGGCGCAGCAGCGTGACAAATTCCGCATACCGCTCCCGCTCCTGGGGCAGGACATATTCAAAATCGATGTCCAGGCCCGCATAGCCCTTCCGCTCAATGGTCTCCAGCACCTCTCCCGCACGGATGACGCTGCGTCCCGTCAAAAAAAGCGGCTTCGCCACTTTTTTGACACGCAGACAGCCCGCCGGGCAAATGTCCGGCGGGCTGCACGTCAGGAAAAGGAAAACATATTCTCCAGCCGCGTGGTGCTGGTACAGTACAGCAGGATCACCGCATCCGGTTCCATGGCGGTCAGCTCCCCCGTCAGATCCCCCTTGTAATACCGCAGGTCAATGGTGGTCAGCTCACCGCATTGTAGGGCCAGGAACGGCGCCAGAGCGCAGGAGAAAGAATCCCGGATCAACACGATCCGTAGGCCGCCGGGGTTGTTCTCGTTGACCATCACGGCCTTGGCCCAATCGCCGCCGGAATAATAAGTATAGGGGTTGCCGTAGTACAGGTTCCTCCCGGCCACCCGATCGGGAAAGCACAGCGCTTCGTTGAACGTCCCCCTCTGCTCCAGCTCCCGCTCGGGGATGGTATAGCGCAGGGATGTATCGAACCGCGGCGTATAGACCGTAAAATCGTCCAGGCCCGCATAAGACCGTCCCACGCGCTTGCCTTGGCTTCCCAGAAACCAGTCCTCGTATACCGTGCGTTCCCAGTTTTTCTCCGCCAGCGCCTCCTCGTTCACCGCAAAGCCGTACCGCTCCGCCAGCTCGTCCATGAGCACGCCGCAGGCGAAAAACGCGCCCTCCGGCTTCCAGTGGTGGTCCGTGCGGAAAAACAACGCGCTGTAGTCCTCCCGCCCGTTGAACGCCGGGCGCAGGTCAAAGGACGCCACACCCTGCTCCGCCAAGACGGCAAGGTATGCGTCGCCGATCTCGTTGCCGAATTCCTCCACCGCCGCAGGCAGCGGCTTCGTCCCCGCCGGGATTTTTTCCGGCGCAACCACGGCCAGGAACGGGATGCCCGCTTCCTCCATGGACGCGGCGAACGCCGCCGTGCCCAGGGCGTTGTCCGTGGGGTCGATGTACGCATTGCCCAGGCCGCAGAAGGTCAGCGTGCCGTTGCGCAGCCGCGTCACCGACGTGTCCGGCGTCGTATCCGCACACAGGCGGCGTCCCGTGATACGCTGGACCGCGCCGTAAATCTCGATAAACACATGGGGACGGTCCAACGCGTCGTTGAGGGCGCTTTCGGCGTGGTCCGCCGCGAAGGACGCTTTGATAAGCCACGAAGCGCTGCTGCCCTCCTCCCGCGCCTGCCAGTCCGCCCGGATGGCCCCGCCGATCTTCGGCACGCTCAGGACCGTCAAGGCCAGCATCAACGCCAGGATCAGCAGGAACAGCGCCGCAATCACCGTATTGGCTCGTTTCATCGTCGTCCCGCCTCCTTAGAAATTAAAGTAAATAAAGGGGTTGTAAGTGCCCTTCACGAGGAATGCCACCGCGATCAGGAAGACTGCCGGCAATGCAACGGCGTACAGCCCCTCCCACAGCGGACGGAGGCGGCTTTCGGCCGCCTTCGTCCGCACCCACTTTGCCGTGGGCACGGCAAAAAAGACCGCCGCCGCCAGAAATACCACGTTCTCCCGGAACAAAAAACCCGCCAGCGGTTCCGCAAAGCCGTTGGCCCCGAACATGGCCGCCAGGTACCGCACCGCCGCGCCCAGGTCCGCCGCCCGGAAGAGCACCCAAGCGAAATTGACCATCAAAAGGGTATACAGATGCTGGACCGCCGCGGGCCAGCCTTTGCCGAAGCCCCAGAATTTTTCCAGGGCCAGCAGCAGGAAATACAGCATACCCCAGCAGAGGAACGTCCAGTTCGCCCCGTGCCAGACGCCGGTGAGCAGCCAGACCACGAACAGGTTGCGCGCCAAAAGCCGGCGCCGGTCCACCCGGCTGCCGCCCAGGGGGAAATAAACGTAATCCCGGAACCAGGTGGACAGGGAAATGTGCCAGCGCCGCCAGAACTCCGTGATGCTGCGGGACACATAGGGCCAGTTGAAGTTCTCCCGGAAATGGAAGCCGAACATGCGGCCCAGGCCGATGGCCATATCGGAATAGCCGGAAAAGTCGTAATAGATTTGCAGCGTATAGCACACCGCGCCCAGCCAGGCCAGGGACGCCGTGGGTGCGGCGGCGTCAAAGGCCGCGTCCGCCACCACCGCCAGCTGGTTGGCGATCAGCACCTTTTTGCCAAGCCCGATCAGGAAGCGGCGCACACCGTCGGAAAAATCGCCCCAGCTTTCCCTGCGGCGGACCAGTTCCTCCGCCACCGTCTCGTATTTCACAATCGGCCCCGCCACCAGCTGGGGAAACAAGGCAATGTACAGCCCTACGTTCAGCGGGTTTTTCTGCACCTGTCCCCGGCCCCGGGCGATGTCAAAGACATAGCTCATGGCCTGGAAGGTAAAAAAGGAGATGCCGATGGGCAGCAGGATGCCCGGCGGCGTCAAATCAAAGCCCAGGAGATTCAGATTGCGCACGGTAAAGTCCAGATACTTCATCGCAAAGAGAATGGACAGATTGGCCGCCGCAGTGCAAACGATGGGCAGGCGCAGCCGCCGCCCCTTCGCTTTCCACGACGCCGTCCACAGGCCGAATAGGTAATTCATCCCGATGGACAACACCATCACCGCCACAAATTTCGGCTCGCCCCACCAGTAAAAAAAGAGCGACGCCAGCAGCAAAAACACGTTCTGTGCAGCGCGCCAGGGCCGAAACACCGTGTAATAAAGCAGCAGCACCAGGGGCAAAAAGATAAATAAAAATACGGAGCTTGAAAACAGCACAGTCCTTTTCCTTCCTTCGCAGCAAAACAGCAGTTTGTCAAAGTATATCACATCGTGCCGTTTTTTTCCACTCCCTTCCCGTTTTTCGCCAAAGCATCACCTTCGGGAAAGTATCTTACAAAAATATCAGTACTTGACGGCCCTTTCCCTTCCGCATATACTGGATACCATCCAAAACGGCGGAGCGGCAGGGCTCCGGCAAAGCAATCTGAAACGGAGGGAATTTTTTATGAAAAAAGACCTGGGCGTAAAGCCCTATCTCTATCCCATGCCCGTACTGATGATCGCCACCTACGGCGAGGACGGCACGGTGGACGTAATGAACATGGCCTGGGGCGGCATCTGCGGCCGCGGCATGGTGGCGCTGAACATCAGCGCCGGTCATAAGACCGCCAAAAACATCGAAAAGCGGGGCGCGTTCACCCTCAGTGTGGCCGACCTTCCCCACCTGAAGGAATCGGACTTTTTCGGCATCGCCAGCGGCAATACCATGGCGGACAAGTTTGCCCGCACGGGGATGCACGCCGTCCGGTCCGCCCGCGTGGACGCGCCGGTGGTGGAAGAATATCCCCTGACGCTGGAGTGCAAGGTGGTGCGGATGGAGGAGGAGCCCTACGGCCTGCGCGTCCTGGGCGAGATCGTAAACGTTCTGGCGGAGGAATCCGTGCTGGACGAAGCCGGAAACGTGGACCCCACAAAGCTGAACGCTTTTGCCTTCGACCCCTTCCAGAGCGGCTACTATGCCCTGGGCGAAAAGGCCGGTCAGGCCTGGGAGAGCGGAAAGGAACTGATGGACTGATTCCAAAGGCAGCGCGTTTCCTTTGGAATGCTCAGAGAATGCAGATGAAAACAGCGCCCGCACCGGAACGAAACCGGTGCGGGCGCTGTTTCTTCTTTTTGATTCCCTTTGATTCCCTTTGATTCCCTTTATAACCGCAGCAGCATCAATATCACACCGTAGATCACGCTGGAGACGATGCCGTATACGATCACCGGCCCGGCGATGACGAACATTTTCGCCGCCATGCCGGTGATGATCCCCTCGCTTTTGAAATCGATGGCCGGAGACGCCACCGCGTTGGCAAAGCCGGTGATGGGCACCAGCGTCCCCGCGCCGCCGAAGCGCGCCAGGCGGTTGTACAGGTTCAGACCCGTCAACAGAACGCTGATCAAAATCAGCGTCACCGACGTCATCATCCCCGCGTCGTCCTTGCCCAGGCCCGCCGCGGTCCAGCCGTTCATGATGAGCTGTCCCACCACGCAGATCCCGCCGCCGGTGACAAAGGCCAGGGCCATATTCTTGACCAGGGGCGACTTTTCCGCCAGATGCTCCACATATGCCTGATATTCCTGATTGGAAAGCTCCATGCCGTTTCCTCCGTTCTTGATCGTTGGCTTTCCTTCAGGTTTTCCCGTTCGTTTGTTTTTATGCGCCGCAGACGCCTGTCCGGCCCGTGCGTCTTGCTTTTTTTTACAAAATCCCTTACAATAAGTCTGCGCGCCGCCCTGTGCCGGCGGGGCGTTCTGATACGAGTCCGATACAAATTGCAGATAGAATGGATGAAGTACGATGAAAAAAGCGTCCCTGCCCTTGGGGCTTTACATCCACGTTCCCTTTTGCCGCCGGAAATGCGCCTACTGTGACTTCTATTCCCTGCCCGGACAGGAGGGCGCCATGGACGATTATGTCCGCGCTGTCTGCGCCCATTTGGCGGAGGTCGCTCCCAGCGCCGCGGCCCATCAGGTGGACACCGTCTATTTCGGCGGCGGCACGCCGTCCTACCTGGGCGTCCACCGCCTCAAGACGGTCCTCGCCGCCGTGCAGAAGCATTACCGTCTGTCCAAGGACGCCGAGATCACCCTGGAGGCAAACCCCGACAGCGCCGGGGATTGGAAGGACCTGCGCACCCTGCGCCGGGCGGGCTTCAGCCGTCTCTCCCTGGGGATGCAGTCCGCCCTTGACTCCGAGCTGCGCGCCATAGGCCGCATCCACACCTTCGATCAGGTAAGCCAGGCTGTGGAGGCCGCCCGAAAGGCAAAGTTCAAAAATCTCAGCCTGGACCTGATGTACGGCCTGCCCGATCAGACCCAGGAGACCTTTTCCGCCTCCCTGCGGGCCGCCGCGTCCCTGTCGCCGGAGCACATCTCCTGCTATGGCCTGAAGTTAGAGGAAAACACGCCCTTGTACGCCCGCCGCGCTAATCTTTGCCTGGCGGACGACGACCTCCAGGCAGATCTGTATCTGTCCGCCGTCTCCTTCCTGTCCAACCTGGGCTATGAGCAATATGAGATCTCCAACTTTGCCAGACCGGGCTTTGCGTCCCGCCACAACCTCAAATACTGGACCCTGGGCGAGTACGCCGGTTTCGGCCCCGGCGCCCATTCCGATTTCGGCGGCGTGCGCTATTCCTTTGCGCCCGATCTTACGGTCTACATCAACGGGATGCTCCACGGCGGAACGCTGAAGATCGAATCGGAAACGTTGCCGGAGTGGACGCGGGACACCGAGTACATCATGCTGGGTCTGCGCACCGCCGCCGGCATCGAGGCGCGCCATTATGAAAACACCTACCGCCAGCGCTTTTCCGTGTTCCTGCCCCTGCTGGAGCGCTATGCTCGGGAGGGCTGGGCCACAGAAGCCGCACCGGGCCGCTGGCGGCTGACCGTCCAGGGCTTCCTGCGCTCCAACGCCCTGATCGGCGAGCTGCTGAGCGCTCTGGCCGAGGACAAGCGCCGCCGCCTGGAGGCCGCCGCCCGGGGCGATTTCCTGATCCGGCCATAAGCTGTACCGGACCGCGCGCCGCCTGCTCGGCCAGAAATGGGAGCATGCTCCCACCCCGCGTGCCGGAAAACGCCGGGCCGTTCCCACCGTTTCCCGGAGCTGGAAAAAACAACGCTCCTTCCCTGTTTTACATCCGCCGCCGGTTATGGTATACTGGATTGTGCGCCGCGGCTGTCCCCGGACGGCCGCAGCCCGTTTTTTGTTCCCATCCGCACCTTTTCTACTTTTGGAGGCTTTACTTATGAAAACATTTCCCCGCACCTTGTGCTCCGCCCTGGTGGGCCTTTGCACCGCCGCGTCCCTCACCCTCTCGCCCCTGGCCTCCGTCATCGGCGAGGACCTGCACGTTTACGGCACGGACGTTCACCAGGGAACCGTTTTATCCCACGGCGTCTACTGGGGCGCTTCCGCCAACGACAAGCGCACGGAAAACTATGTGATCTACACCCCAAACGAGGCCGTGAAGCCCATCCTTACATACGGCGACAAGGTCATCTCCACCAGCACCGTCTCCGACGCGGCCAAACGCCTGGAGAGCCAGGGCTACCGCGTCGTCGCCGGGATCAACGGGGATTTTTACTACACCGGCAACGGCGTCCCCATGGGCCTGCTAGTGACCGACGGCATCATCCGTACGGGCTATAACTACACCTGGGCCGTCGGCTTTATGGAAGACGGCACGACCATCATGGGCGACCCGAAGCTGTCCGTCAAGCTGAGCTACACCCACACCGTCCCCGCCGTGGAGGGAGAAGAGGGCAGCGAGCCCCATGAGGAAACGGTGACCCGGTCCATCTATACCATCAACAAGGCCCGGGACAATGCAGGTATTTACCTTTACACCAACGATTTCAACGGCAAGGGCACCACCGGCAACACGGAAGCGGGTGTGGACGTGGTCCTCGTCCCGGCAGAGGCAAACGGCAGCGCAGACCTGCGCATCGGGGAAAGCCTGACGATGACCGTAGAGAGCGTGACGGAAAAAACCGGGGCCACGGATGTCCCGGCGGGCAAGCTGGTACTGTCGGTCAACCTCAAGGCAAATGAGGACGCCGTCAAAACCCTGCGGGACCTCCAGCCGGGGACTACCGTCACCATCACCACCGCAGCAGCCAACGGCCAGTGGAAGGCGGCGAAGTATATCACCAGCGGTTATAAAAAGCTCATCGAAAACGGCGAGATCGCCCCCGGCCTCGGCACCGGCGCGGCGCCCCGCACCGCCGTGGGTTTGCGCCCGGACGGCTCCGTGATCTTTTATACCATCGACGGCCGCCGCAGCGGCCACAGCGTGGGCGCATCGGAAGCGCTGACGGCCCAGCGCCTCCAGCAGCTTGGCTGCACCGCCGCGGTCTGCCTCGACGGCGGCGGCTCCACCGCCCTCACCGCCACGCTGCCCGACAGCACCGCCGCGGCGCGAGTCAACCAGCCCTCGGAAAACCGGGAGCGCGCCGTGTCCACCCATCTGTTCCTGGTGGCCGGGAACACCCCCAGCGGCGTGGCAGACCACTATTATGTTTCCCCCGTAAGCACCCAGCTGCTCGCCGGGGCGACCCTTCAGCTGAAGGGCACGGCGGTGGACACCAACTATATCCCCATGGCGGACGGCACGTCCCCCTGGTGGTCCACGGACCTGGGGCAGATCGATGAAACGGGCCTGTTCACCGCCGGTGCGGAAAGCGGCACCGCCACGATCACTCTCAGCAACGGGGAACAGAGCGGCTCCGCCGTGGTGCACACTGTCGCCACCCCCGACGCCATCGTCGCCCGCAGCGGCGGCAACGTGATCGAGCGCATCCAGACCGCCCCCGGCACGGTCTTCCCCTTGGTCGTCTCGGCGGTCTCCAACCATATGACGCTGGTGAGCCAGAACCACTGCTTCACCTTTGCCGTCACCGGGGACGTCGGCTCCATCTCGGACGACGGCGTCTTCACCGCCGGCGCGGACGGTGACGGCGCGATCACCGTCACTGCGGGCAGCCGGACCCTGACCATCCCCGTGACGGTCCGGTCCATGCCCTTCCCCGACATCCAGACCGACGCGTGGTATTTCGGCGCGGTGAAATATGTCTATGATAACAACCTGATGCAGGGCACCAATACCGGCAATTTCGCCCCCGGCGCCAACACCACCCGCGCCATGATCGTGCAGATCCTTTACAACAAGGAGGGCAAACCCGCCGTCTCCCCCTCCGGCGCCTTTGGCGACGTGCCTTCCGGCGAATGGTATGAACCGGCGGTGGAATGGGCCGCTGCCAACGGCGTCGTTTCCGGCAACGGCGCGGGCAGCTTCCTGCCCGGCAATGAGATCACCCGGGAGCAGATGGCCATCATCCTCTTCAACTACGCCGCCTTCGCCGGTTTTGACACCTCCGTGCGGGGCGACCTGACCGCCTTTGCCGATGCCGCGGACGTGGATGTCTGGGCATCCGACGCCATGGCCTGGGCCGTGGGCATGGGCCTGCTCCGGGGCAGCAACCAGAAGCTGAATCCCCTGGGCACCGCCTCCCGCGCGGAAATTGCCCAGGTCCTCCAGAATTTTGACACGCTCCTCGGCCTTGACGGAGACGAGCACAGCGGTGATAACGCCGAAGAAATTCCCGGCGGCGGCGACCCGCTCGACAGCTACGCCTTTTTGACCCCCTCCGGCAGCAGTCCCTCCTGAATCCGTTTTTCTCTCCGCTCTTCCGCAGTACCCCAAAGGGCGCGCCGCAGAAGAGCGGAGCCCGTCTTCCCCCCTCGAAAAATTTTAAGATTTCATAAAAACGATTGATTTCACCCCTGTACTTTGCTATACTGAATCTTGTATTTGCCGGGTTTTGCTCTGTATGATACCCGGCGACAATATGAATAAGAGGAAAGGAAGTAATCACGATGAACACAAAAACCTCCAGCCGTCTTGTCACGCTGCTGCTGGCGCTGGCCATGATGCTGACTCTGGCCGCCTGCGGCAACGGCAACAACCAGGACAACAACAGCAGCAACGGCTCCGATGACAACCAGCCTGTGGCCCTTACGGAGGAAGAATACCAGCAGGCCGTGATCGACTTGGGCGACAAGGTTACCGCCGTCTCCAACGACGCTGCGAGCCTCGACCCCAACGATCCCGAAGGCGCCAAGAAGGTGCTGGAAGACATGAAAGCGCCCTTTGTGGAATTCATGGCCATTACGCCTCCTGAGTCCTATGCGGCTGCCCATGAGAAGCTGCAGACCGGCTGCCAGGCTATGATCGATTACATCGACCTCGCCATTTCCATGGTGGACGAAACCGACGCCAGCAAGATCCAGGAAGCTCAGACCCAGATGATGGATCTGCTCACCACCGTCTCCAACAGCTTTACCGAAGGCTCCCAGCTGCTGGCCGAAGCCATGAGCTGATCTGGCCGCAGATCATATTCGATTTTTGAAAAAAACAGCGCTCCCGGAACACGGCAGACCGCCGTTCAACGGGGAGCGCTGCTTTTTTCTTTTATACGCCTGTGAGATCGAAGGGCGGCGTATACTCCTCCTTCGCCGCGCAGCGTTCCTGGAGGAAGCCCTCGTCCCAGCCGCAGTCCGTCAGATACGCGCAGGCCGCCCGGTACTCCGCGCGCCGCAGGCGGCGGTCCATCTCCGGCGGCACGCCGGAGATGGGCGTGTACTGGCTCATGAGGGAAAACAGGATCTCCCCCTGGGCAAAGTGGGATGTCACCCAGTCAATGACTCGTTTGGTATCCGCCAGGCCGCCGGGAAGCATCAGGTGGCGGAGCACCACGCCTCGGCGCAGCAGCCCGTCCGGTCCCATCTCATAGGGTCCCGTCTGACGGTACATCTCCAAAACCGCCGGAGCGGCAAAGGCAAAGTAGTCCGCGGCGGCGGCGTAACGCGCGCTGCGCTCCGGGGAAACGTATTTCAGATCCGGCAGATAAATCTGCACCTTCCCCGTGAGCTGCCGCAGGGTCTCCACCCGCTCGTAGCCGCCCGTATTCCACACCACCGGTACGCCCAGGGGTTCTCTCAGGGCCTGTAAAATGCCTGGCGTGAACTGGGTGGGGCTGACCAGATTGATGTTGTGGGCCCCGGCGGCGGTCAGCTCCTCAAAGATCTCCCGCAGGCGTCCGGCGGTGATCTCCTTGCCGAAGCCCTCCGCGCTGATGGACCGGTTCTGGCAGAACACGCATCCTAACGTACAGCCGGAGAAAAACACCGTGCCGGAGCCCCGCGTCCCGCTGATGCACGGCTCTTCCCAGAAATGCAGCGCCGCACGGGCCACCCGCAGCCCCTCTCCCATGCCGCAAAAGCCCGGTGCGGACCGGCGGTCTGCACCGCAGCGGCGGGGGCACAGGACGCAGTTCATACGTCCCCCTCGCAGTATGCCCGGGCCACAGTCTCCGCTGTAAAGGCGCCGGCTGTACAGTCGATCACATTGACCGCGCAGTTTTTCTGTACCCTCCGGCCATAGACCGCCTCCGACGCTGGGCCGAACATGGCGCTGAACAAGCCCCGCACCGCGCCCCCGTGGGAAACGATCAGAACATGCTCCCACGTTCCCTCTCCCGGCAGGATCACATCGCGCAAAAACGCGCGGCAGCGCTCCACCAGCGCCTGATACGTCTCGCCGCCCTCGGGCGGGCGGTACGACTCCGGGTCCGAAAAAAGCTGCGCCGTGGGCCGCTGCGACGCGGGTACCGTCTCAAGGCGCACGCCTTCCCATACGCCGAACTTGAGCTCCAGCAGCCGCGGGTCCGTTGTGATCGGGATATTGCGGCCTGCCAGGATCAGCTCCGCCGTTTCCCTGGCCCGCAGCAGCGGGCTTGCGAAAGCCGCGGAAAAGGGGACGGCGCGCAGCTCCTCCCCCGCCCGGCGGGCGGCGGCGCGGCCTTCCTCGCTCAGGGGAATGTCGGCGCGGCCCTGCAAGCGCCCCTGCTCGTTCCACAAGGTGCGCCCGTGGCGCAGCAGATATAGCTTCATGATCCTTCTACCGTCCCTTTCTCCTCCAGCAGCTCCAGTCCCTCTTTGAGGAATTTCCCAAAGGCTGCCGGTACGGCCCGTTCCCCGAGGCGGTCTGCATCTGTCCAGCAAAGGTCCGCGCTGCCGCCGCAGCGCACCCGGAGCACATAGCCGCGCATCTGCCATTCCACATGGGTGAAAATATGTTTCCCCGTCAGCTGTTTGATCCACTCCACCGCGTCCAGGTCCCACGCGTCAAGCTGCCGCGCGGCCCGGTCCTCGTCCAGCGTTCCCTCCACGTTGGGCAGCTCCCACAGTCCCGCCAAGAGGCCCGACGGCCCGCGCCGCCGCAGGGCAAGGCCCGCCGGAGAGAGCAGGACAAACACCGTCCTTTCCTCCACGCGCCGTTCCTTTTTCGCCCGCTTCACCGGGAGACGCCGCCAGCCCTCATCCGCACTTGCCCTGCAAAGGGCGCCCAGCGGACAGTCACCGCACCGCGGCGCGCCGTTTGGCAGGCAGACCGTCGCCCCCAGCTCCATCAGCGCCTGGTTGAAATCCCCCGGCCGGTCCACCGGCAGGACCGTTTGGAGCCATTCCCGAAACCGCGCTTTGACGCGCCCGTCCAGGATGTCCCCCTCGTCCCCCGTGACGCGGGCAAGCACCCGGAGCACGTTGCCGTCCACCGCCGGGACGCGCCGTCCAAAGGCGATGGAGGCGATGGCTCCGGCGGTGTATTCTCCGATGCCCGGCAGGGCCAGCAGGGCTTCATAGGTATCCGGGAAGCGCCCGCCATGCTCCGTGACGATCAGGCGGGCCGCCTTTTGCAGGTTCCGCGCCCGGTTGTAGTAGCCCAGGCCCTCCCAGAGCTTCATCAGCGCCCCCTCCTCCTCCGCCGCCAGCGCTTCCACGTCGGGCAGGGCGGCAAGGAACCTGCGGTAGTAGGGCAGCACCGCGCTGACGCGGGTCTGCTGGAGCATGATCTCCGACACCCAGACATGATAGGCCGTGGGCGCGTCCCGCCACGGGAGCACGCGCTTTGCGCCGCCGTACCACGCCAGCAGAGGTTCCGGCAGCAAATGCAGTTGTTCGGGCAGTTGGGCCATATCCTTCATCCTTTGTTAAAACGTGTGGCAAAGCCGCAGCGGCGGCACAGCGCTTCTGCGGGCGCGCGGTTGGAAAAACCGTCGTAGACCGCCCTTGCCCTGGGACTGTCCAGGATCTCCGCCAGGCTCTGGCAAAAGAGATTCCCCAGCGGGACGTCCCCTTCGTGGTCCAGGCAACAGGGCACCACCGTGCCGTCGGCCAGGACGCCGATCTGGTCGCGCAGGCCAAAGCAGAACTGTGCTCCCGTCTCCGCCGCCGTCAGCGCAGGCCAGGAAAAGGGCTCTTCCAGCTCTAAAAACAGTCCCTCTCCCAGTACGCGGCTGCGGCTGCGGGTTACGGGCAGGTCCAGGGGCGGCACGCCCAATTTGCCCTCCAAAAAGGACAAAATCTCCCCGTTGCGCCCGTCCGCACCGCCGTCGTTCCACAGCCGCAGGGCGCAGTAGACGCCCCGCTCCCGTGCCTGGGTACAGAACGCCCAGACGCCGTCGAGATATTCCTCCATCGCCATGGGCGCGCCGCTGCCCTCTAAGGCGTGCAGGGACACGCTCACCTTATGGATGCTCCCGCTGCGGTGGAGCACGGCGGCACCCTTCTGCGGGAGCAGCGTGCCGTTGGTGGTGATGCAGATGCGGAACCCCAAACCGGCGGCGCTGTCCAAAATCTCCCCCAGCGCCGGATGACACAGCGGCTCCCCCATCAGATGCAAGTATAAGTACTTGACACTGCCCCGCAGGCGCGACGCAATGCAGGAAAACTCCTCCGCCGTCATCTCCCTGGGCGCACGCTTCGTCTTGGGGCAAAAGGCGCAGCTCAGATTACACCGGTTCGTGATCTCCACATAGGCCTTGTTCAGCATACGGCGTCAGTTTTGCGCCTGGAGCTTCTCCACAGCGGCGGCAGGCATGACCTCAATGCTGTTGCCGTCGGGATCATGGAAAAACCAGATGCCCAGCTCCGGGATCTCCCGGTCGATGATACCGGCGGCGGCGTGCATGGCGTGGTATTTTTCCGCCTCGTCGGTCACAAAGGCGATGTGGTCCGCGCCCCGCACCACGCCGGCCTGGGTCAGCTCCAGGAAAAAGGGTTCCTCTCCGTAGCCCATCCAGGCCATGGGGCCGTCCTCGTCGTCAAGACGCTTGCGCAGCGTCAGGCCCAGCTGCGTTTCATAAAAGCGGATGGACGCCTCCAAATCGGACACGCGCAGATTTTCATGACAAAAACTGATCATTTTTTATTCCTCCTCTAAATCAAGATAAGTAAAACGCGGGACCTCCGTCCCGTCATGGGATACGGTTTCATGCCACATGGAAACAGGACGCACCCAAAGTCCGCCCGCGCCGTAAAGGGCGCGGTAGACCACCAGCTCCTCCTCCGTTTCGCTGTGGCGGGCAACGCCCAGCACCTCATATTCCCCGCCCTTGAAATGGCGGTACCGTCCCGGACGGATTTCCATCACTTCCGCTCCTTCCTGTTTCGTTTCCAGACAGCCGCAGCCGTCGTTTTCACCAGCAGCCGTTCAATGGGGATTTTGACCGGGCACACGTCCTGGCAGGCCAAGGACTTGGCGCAGCCGTCGTAAAACCGCCGGCGGTACTGGCGGGCCACGGCATCCCGGTGCGCCCCCGGCTGGGCGTGATCGTAAACGTCAAAGGCCGCTATGGCCGGCGCAGCGCCGCCGAACGCGCCCTTTCCGCTGAATTGGGGACAGACCTCCAGGCACAGCCCGCACAGCAGGCACGACGCCGCCCGGTAATGGAGCTGCCGGGTCTCCTCCCGCGTTTCCGCCGCCTGCTCCAGCCAAAGCTCCATTTCCGTCAGCGTATCTGTCAAACGCCTCCGGTCCACTTGCAGGTCCCGGATACAGGGGAACTTTTTCAGCGGCTCCAGCGTCACGCAGCCGTCCCTGTCCGCCGCGTCCCGTAGCGGCACGGCGCAGGCCAGACGGGGCTTTCCGCCGATCACCATGGCGCACGCGCCGCATTTTTTCTCCAGACACGCGCAGTCCCAGGCAATGGGCGCGGCCTCCTGTCCCCTTTCGTCCGTCAGACAGGGCCGCTCGTTCAGCAGCTCCAGGGCGCGGGCCACGGTAAGACCGCCGCCGCCATCCAGGGCAAAGGTCTGCCAGAAGGCGCGGACGCCGTCGAAGCGCCGGATCTTCAAGCGATACGTCATGGCGTTTCCTCCTTGGGGATGTCTGCAAAGGTGATCTCCGTTTTCCCCGCCCGCCACCGGGCCAGCGTGGTCTTTTGAAACGCTCCGTCGTCCCGCTTCGGGTAGTCCGTGCGGTACTGCGCCCCCCGGCTCTCCCGCCGGGCGCGGGCGCTGTCCACCATGGCGCGGGCCAGGATCAGGCGGCGCTCCAGCAAATACTGCTCCGGCGCGCCGGCAGACGGATCGTACCCCGCCGCCAGAGACGTGGAAAGGTCCGCCAGCGTTTTCGCGCCGGCCGCCAGCTCCTCCTCGCAGCGGCGGATACCCAGGCAATCGTTCATCGCCTCGTTCATGCGCCCCTCCGCTGCCCGGCAGGAGACGCGTCCGGGACGGTTTTCGATCTCCCTGAGCGCCGCCGTCCAGCGGGCTTGGGCATCCGGCGGCGGCGCGGGCGGCCCATCGTCCCGGAGCAGCGTCTCCGCCGCCCGGCGACCGCCATAGACCGCGCCCAGCAGGGAGTTGCCGCCCAGACGGTTCGCCCCGTGGTACTGGCAGGCGCACTCCCCCGCGGCGTACAGCCCCGGCAGCGTGCTCCGGTGGGCCCGGTCCACATACACGCCGCCCATGAAATAATGGATCCCGGGGTAGACCGGCACCGGCTCCTTTTGCGGGTCCAGATGCAAAAATTCCAGGCAAAAGGCGCGCAGATCCTCCAGCCGCTCGTCAAACACGGCGGGATCGACGCCCGTCAGATCCAGCCACGCCCTGTCCTCACCCGTCTCCCGGCAAACCTGTTCGATCTCCCAGGAGACCACGTCCCGGGGCATCAGATTTTTCAGCTCCGGGTATTTTTCCTCCATAAAGTACCACTTTTCCCCGCCGCGCCGGAGGAACAGGCGTCCCCCCTCGCCCCGGGCCGCCTCGGAGATCAGCACCCGTTTGCCGGAGATGGGCACCGTGGTGGGGTGGTACTGGATCATTTCCAGATTTCCGCAGGCCGCGCCCACAGCATAAGCCAGCGCCGTGGCCGCGCCGGTGTTCTGGACGGATCCGGTGGTCTTGCCGAACAGGCCGTTCAGCCCGCCGCTGGCCAGCAGCACAGGTCCGGCCAGCACGTCGAAACGGCCCATGCGCCCGTCCCGCACGATGCAGCCGGTACAGCGGCCCTCCGCTGTCAGTATCTGCTGGAGCCAGTGATGGCTGAGCCGGACGATCCGTCCCGCTTTCTCCTCCCTCCGGCACGCCCGCGCCAGGGCCGTGACGATTTGCCTGCCCGTACTGGACCGGACAAAGGCCGTGCGCCGCTTTTTCTGTCCGCCGAAGGGCCGCAGGGTGATGTCCCCCGACGCCGTGGTGTGGAACGGAACGCCCAGGGACGCCAGCGCACGCACCGTCTCCGGCCCGTGGGCCGTCAGGTCCGCCACGGCGTTCGGGTCCGCCAGGCCGCAGCCCGCGGCCATGGTGTCGCAAAAATGCGCCCGGACGCTGTCCCCCTCGCCCATGGTGTCCAGGGCAGCGTTGATACCGCCCTCGGCCATGACAGACTGGGCGCGCTCGGAGATCATGGGCGAGACGAGGACGCTCTTCCACCCCTGCTCCGCCAACGTAAGGGCGGCGCTCATGGCGGCGATCCCCGCGCCGATGATAACCACACGTCTCATAAATAATTCTCCCCCACAAAGTACCCCGCCGCACCGGCGACGGCCAGCAGCGCCAGTAGTACCGTCAGGACGCGCAGCGCCCTTGCCCCGCGTCCCGTGCTGCAAAGGCCGGAATCCATCAGCAGCGGGCGCACATTCATCAGACAGTGGACCGCCAGGACCGCCGTCAGTCCCAGCTGGACCAGCAGGCTGGGCCACTCAAAGGCCCGCGGCAGCACGCCGAAGGGCGTGGAGACCGTCCACAGCGCCCGGTGGACCCAGACAAGGACAAAGACCGCTCCGCCGCTGGCGATCCGCGCCCAATGGCGCGCGTTTTCCCGCGGGTAAGCCAGGCGCGCCCTCAGTCCGCCGCGGCAAAGGGTCTTGAACAGGGCCAGGGCCGCGTGGAGGCACACAAGGGCCAGAAAAGCAAGGGCAAAGGGCGTCTGAAGCAGAAAAAGCGGCGTTAAAAGGGTGACAGAACCTAAGATCAGGTGTACAATAAGCAGCAGGAGCAAAAGCCATGCCAATATCGTATGGAATTTCTGCATCGGTCCGTCCTCCCTTCAAAAGAGCCGCATGTGTCCGTTGAGGATTATTATACTACGTTTTCCCCCTCAGGGAAAGACTGATCTGCAAAAGCATGATCCGCCCCGGCGGATACCCGCACGCTGCCCCAATCAAATTTTTTCTAAGGAACCTCTGATTAAATCCCCCTACCCCGCAAGCAGGAAAAGTGGTAAA
>CANSLL010000020.1 GCA_947647695.1 uncultured Clostridia bacterium
AGGGTGCAAGACAGGACTACCCCTACTTCTTGCGCCGCTGCCGCTAACGAGTGCGACATCTTTCGTCCTTTGTCTCCCGTTTTTCGTAAATCTCAAATGCGAGCCCAGCGTAGCGGGTCGCATTTGAAAAGGAAGAAGGAACGGAGTGTGCGCAGTTTCTTCTGACGCGCGCCGCTCCCCGCTTCGCTGGCCGCTGAGTTGGGCGCGTAACGCTTGTGTTGCGTTGATCGTTTTAATGGTGCGGTAGTGGCAGGTTTCCCTGTCATTCCGAGGAGGGGCATAGCCCCGACGTGGGAATCCGTCCTTCGTCCCCCGTAAATACTCAAATATATGCCAGCGCAGCGAATTACATTTGAAAAGGAAGAAGAAACAGAGTATATGTAGCTTCCCGCTGAAGCGAAAAGCGGAGCTAAGCGCAGTTCCTTCCACTGCCGCACCACTGAGCGCGGAGCGCGGAAAGAGGAGGAGTACCTCGCGCAAAGCCGCTGTGCGGCCGTCAGCAATGACAGGATACGTTTATAAGACCACTAACCTATCGCAAAGCACCTCGGAGAGACCGGCATCAATCACCGGTCTAAGAACAGAAACAACGCACGAACGTATCGCAACGCCGCGATCCTTAAAAGAAGAAAAGGGATTCTTAAGGGGCGGCGACTGGCGATGTCGTGCCGGAGCAAAGCTCCGGCGCAGCATCGCGGTTGCGCCGCTCCTTAAGCGGGTCTTTGGTTCCTTTCTGCCCGTACAGAAAGGAACCGCGGGTCCAGGGGCGCGCAGCCCCTGGGGGTACAGGTCAACACCAACATGACAGTAAAACCGCCCCGCGCCGCGCGGCGCACCCACGCCCAAGCAAAACCGCCCGGTTCCGTGCAACGGAACAAAAAAGGTATCCCCGCTTTCGCGGGGATCGGCCCGGTTCCGCGCCCGCGGAACAGAAAAAAACGGCGTCTCTGCGTTCGCAGAGACAAAAAGAAAGGATACCCCCTATGATCGATACAATCCTCTTTGACCTGGACGGTACCCTCCTGCCCATGGAGCAGGACGCCTTCGTCCGCGCCTATGTCCAGCAGCTCTGCCGCCGCTACGTCCCCTGCGGCTTCGACAAAGACCAGATTGTCCAGGCCCTCTGGACCGGTACCGCCGCCATGGTCCAAAACGACGGCTCCTGCTCCAATGAAACACGCTTCTGGTCCTCCTTCGACACCCTCCTGGGCGACACCTCCCTCATCCGCAGCACCATCCCCGCCTTCTACCGGGAGGAATTCAACGAAATCCGCGCCGTGACTACCCCCACCGGCCTGCCCCGCTCCATCATCGATACCCTCCGTGCCAAAAACTATGACCTGATCCTTGCCACCAATCCCCTCTTCCCGCCCGTGGCCGTCCAGACCCGCCTGTCCTGGATCGGCCTCACCTTCGAGGACTTCTCCCTCGTCACCCACTACGAAAACTCGACTTACTGCAAACCCTTCCCCGGCTACTACAAGGAAATCCTCCAAAAAACCGGCAAACTGGCCAAACAATGCCGCATGGTGGGCAACAACCCCCTGGACGACCTCTCCGCCGCCCGGCTGGGCTTCGACGTCTTCTTCGTTACCGATTTCGTCGAGAACGAAAAAAACCTGCCCACGGACGGCTACCCCCAGGGCAGCCTCGCCGATGTCCTCTCCTGGGCCGAAGCGCTGCCCGCCCTATAGGAAAAGCGCAAAAAACGGGAGCATCCCACAGGATGCTCCCGTTTTTTCTATCTTTTGACTCCTTGCGCTGCCCCGTTACCCTTCGGTCCGGCAGCACAGCCGGTTGAGCTGGAGCACGAATTCGCCGGGCAGCGGACACGTCAGCTCCACCAGCTCCTTCGTGCGGGGATGGATAAACCGCAGCGCCACGGCGTGGAGACACTGGCCGGTCAGCCCCGGCACGGGCTTTTTCGCGCCGTAGACCGTGTCGCCCAGGATCGGATGCCCGATATGGGCCATATGGACGCGGATCTGATGGGTCCGCCCCGTCTCCAGCTCACAGCGCACATGGGTCACGCCCTGATAGCGGCAGATCACCGACCAGTGGGTCACCGCCCGGCGCCCGCCCTGGACGACGGCCATCTTCTTCCGGTCGTTCCTGCTCCTTCCGATGGGCGCATCCACCACGCCGGAATCTTCCCGGAACCGGCCCAGGCACAGCGCCTCGTAAGTGCGCGACAGGGTGTGGTCCGCTAACTGGGCCGAGAGGAACCGGTGGGCCTCGTCGTTCTTTGCCGCGATCACCAGACCAGAGGTGTCCCGGTCGATGCGGTGGACGATGCCGGGGCGCTTCTCCCCGCCGATGCCGGACAGGCTGTCGCCGCAGTGGTGCAGCAGGGCGTTGACCAGCGTGCCGCCGCTGTGGCCCGGCGCGGGATGGACCACCATGCCCGCGGGCTTGTTCACCACGATCACGTCCTCGTCCTCATACACGATGTTCAGCGGCAGCTCCTCGGGGACCAGATCCGTTTTCTCCGGCTCCGGCATCGTCACCGCCACGGTCTCACAGCCTGTGAGACGGTAGTTTTTCGTCACTGCGGCGCCGTTCACTGTGACTGCGCCCGCCTCGATCAGCCGCTGGGCGGCGGAACGGGTCACGCCTTCCAGGATGGAGGCAATGAACACGTCCACCCGCGTGCCTTCATCCCGCAGGCTGGGCGCCAAGGCATACCGTAAACCACTCATCATGCTTCCTCCCCGGCGGATGCGCCGTCTCCGGCTTCCTTTTGCCGGGCCTTTTTACTGTCGGTTTTGTCAAAGAGAAACAGGTAATACCCCAAAAACAGCACCACGCCGCAGACGACGCAGATGTCCGCCACATTGAACACAGGGTAGGACATGAATTGAAAGTTGAACATATCCACCACATAGCCCAGGCGTACCCGGTCAATCAGATTGCCCACGCCCCCGGCCAGGATCAGGACAAGGGCCGTCCGCCCCAGGGGATGGCGCGCCACGGGACGGAACAGCAGCACCGCCAGCACGGCCATGACCGCGGAGGTCAAAAGGATCAGGAACCAGCGCATCCCGGCAAAGCTGGACCAGGCCGCGCCGTAGTTATGCAGGCGCAGCAGCTCCACAAAGCCGGGCAGCAGCGGCGCGGCGCCGCCCACCTCCAAGTGGGCGGTGACCCAGAGCTTGACTGCCTGATCGGCAAGGATCAGCGTCAGGATCGCTGCCGCGGCGCGCCCGGGTTTTTCCCGTTGTCCACGATACATGGGACAAGTCTCCTTTCCGTGCCCGGCGAAAAGGCCCGGCACATGAGAAATGGTACCAGCCGCCCCGGCGTGCAGCACATCCCGCCGAAACTCCCCCGGCTGTGGGAACGATCTTGAAGCGCGCAAAACAGGTTGGGATTTTTGCCGCCCGGCGAAGGTTTCACTTGGCGAACCGGTACGCCTTACCTGTTGGTACGGCTTCTTATTTGATAAATTGACGCAGCACGTCCATAAAGACGTCCATATCCAAGGGCTTTGCCAGATGGGCGTTCATCCCGCATTTCAGCGCCGCCGCCTTGTCTTCTTCCAGGGCGTTCGCCGTCATGGCGATGATGGGCAGGCTCTTGACGTCGCCGCGGTTCAAAGAGCGGATGGTCCGAGTGGCCTCATAGCCGTTCATAATGGGCATCTGTACGTCCATCAGGACCGCGTCATAATAGTGTTCCGCAGAACGCTCCACCATATCCACCGCGTCGGTGCCGTCGGGCGCGGACTCCACCTCGAAGCCGCTCTCGGTCAAAATGACCTCGGCGATCTCCCGGTTCATTTCGTTGTCTTCCACCAAAAGGATGCGTTTTCCGCTGAAATCCTCCTTCTGCCAGACGGCCGTCTCGTGACTTGTCCGGGACCCGGCGCCGTTGGCCGCCAGCAGCGCGGCCTTCAGGTCGGACATGAACAGCGGCTTTGCGCAGAAGGCGGTGACGCCCGCTTCCCGGGCCTCCTGCTCGATGTCCGTCCAGTCGTAGGCGGTGAGGATAATGATGGGCGCGTCCTCGCCCACGGCGGCGCGGATCTTTTTCGCCGTCTCCACACCGCTGGTC
Source organism: uncultured Clostridia bacterium (assembly GCA_947647695.1). Lineage (GTDB taxonomy): Bacteria > Bacillota > Clostridia > Oscillospirales > Oscillospiraceae > Pseudoscillospira. The sequence continues at coordinate 4,054 of CANSLL010000020.1, forward strand.
TCGGGCATCTGCCAATCGATGATGTAGGTGTGGTAGGAATCCCCCTCGTCATGGGCGGCGCTGGCCCGGTAGATCGCCTCCCGGCCGGAGGTCGTCCACTCGGCGCGCAGGCCGATGGTTTTGAGCATCTTGCTCACGCTGTCGCAGATGTTGAAATCGTCGTCCACCACCAGGGCCCGCAGGCCCTCCAGCTCCTTGATCTGGGCGGCGTTGGCCTCCACGTCCTGGAGCTTCAGGGCCAGGTGTACCGTAAACGTGCTCCCTTTGCCCACGGCGCTTTCCACCTCGATGGTGCCGTTCATCATATCCACGATGTTCTTTGTGATGGCCATGCCCAGGCCCGCGCCCTGGATGCCGCTGCGCGTGGCGGTGCTCTCCCGCTCGAAGGGCTCGAAGATGTGCTTGACGAATTCCTCGCTCATACCGATGCCCGTGTCCTTGATGGAGAACACATAGTCGCCCCAGCCGTGGCGGAAGGTGGTATGCTGGGTGATGCGGAAGGACACCGTGCCCCCTGCGGGGGTGTATTTGATGGCGTTGCTCATGAGGTTGATGAAGATCTGGTTCAGCTTCAGCGGGTCGGCGATCACATCCTCGTTGGCCACGTCGAAGGTGTCGATAAACAGCTCCAACTGTTTTGCCTTGACCTGGGGCTGGATGATGTTGACCAGATTGTGCATCAGGGCGGAGATGTTGCATTCCTGTTCGTGGATCTGCATCTTGCCGCTTTCGATGCGGCTCATATCCAGGATATCATTGATCAGGCTGAGCAGATGGTTGCTGGAGGAGAGGACCTTTTGCAGGCAGTCCCGCACCTGGTCCTTGTTGTCGATATGGCTGGCCGCGATGGTGGCAAAGCCGATGATGGCGTTCATGGGCGTGCGGATATCGTGGCTCATATTGGAAAGGAACGTGGTCTTGGCCTGGTTGGCGTGCTGGGCCTGGAGCAGGGCGTCCTGGAGGGCCTGGGTTTGCTCTCGCTGGGCCTGGACCTGGCTGGTGATATCCCGGGAGACCACCATGGCGATCAGGTCGCCGGTCTCGTCGTCCTGGGTCATGAGGAAGGACTGGCGCACACACATCTGCCCGCCATCGGCTCCGGTCAGACTCCAGAAATCCACGTCCACCTCGGCGCTGCCCTGGGCGAACTGCCCGGTCAGGTACGCAACGTCGACCTCAGCGCGGTACGTTTCCAGGGATTCCGGCAGGACATAAGCCTCCCAGCGCTTGAAGCATTCCGATACGGCGCAGGGGGCCTGCAAGCCCACCTTTTCCAGCAGGGACACCTGACCGCCGCCGTCAAGGGTGCGCACCAGGTCCTGTTCGATCAGGTCCTGGGTCAGATTGCACTCAAAGGTGCTGAAGGCGCTGGAGGTGATGGCGAGGCGGTACTGGCGCTCCTTGCGGTTCATGACGGAGCGCTCTTTGCGCTGGCGCAGCTCCCGCAGCTTCAGCTCCGTGATGTTCTGGCGGACATAGAGGGTGCGCACGGCCTTCCCGTTTTCCCGCCGGATGCAGACCGCGATCAGATGCTCCCACTCCTCTTTTCCGTTCCGGTTCACATGGCACTCATAAGTAAACGTGTCCTGGTGGGAAAGGCGCTCTGTAATCGTCTGGACGCTGAAGTTCTGCCGGAAGCGCTCCTGTTCTTCCTCCCCGATCAGGTCCTGGGAATGGACGCGGATGATATCGTCATAGGAACCCTCCATGTCCAGGCTGCTGCTCAGCGGGTGTATCCCGGCCATATAAGAGTAGGTGTTGGACTCCAGATCCACCGTGAGGTAACGGGAGGAAAAGAGGGTGTTGAGGCCGTCCAGCACATAGCCGAACTGGGTGTTCTGCGTCTCCAGCAGGCGGCGCCGCCGCTGGGCCTGGATCAGCAGGACCAGGATATAGACGGCAAAGAGGCCGATGAGGATGATTTGCAGGACCATGCCGGTGTGGTTTGCCTCCCGGATCATATCCTGGGTCACGCTTTTGGGAAACGACTGGATCAGGACATACTCGCTGTCCGGGATGCGGACCACGCACAGGTTGTCCGTCAAGCTGCCCGGGGCGCAGAGGAACCCCTTCCGCGCGCCGTCCTCCTTCAGGGCGTCCCAAAGGGCGGCGGCAGTCCCGGCATCGATCTGGCCGGAATCCCGCAGCAAGTCAGGCAGAAGCTCTTCGCAGTCCTCCCCGCTGGAGCTGGCGATGACCCGTCCGTCCAGGCCGCACAGGTACACGTCCACCGGCTCGCCGAAATAGCTGACGGTCAGCATATCCCGCAGGTAATCCTCAGCAAAGTACAGGCCCAGCAAAACGCCGTCCGGCTGGCCGCCGGCGGTCAGAGGAGTGTAAAATACGGTCATCACCTGACCGGTGATCCGGGAGCGGAGCACCTCCAGGCCGCTTTCCCCCGCCATGCCGCGACGGTAATAATTCCTGTCCCGGCTGTCGCTGGTCTGGCCGTCGGAGGCCAGATTGGAGCCTTCCGTATTGGTATAGCGGATTGCGTCGAATGTTGCATGCTCCTCCATTCCCTTGAGCAGCTCCGGGGTAATGGTGAGGTTCTCGTCTGCGCTGATCAGGTACGCGTAATTGCGGATGCGCAGGCTGGCGTTGGAAAACTCGCCGGAGATCCGCTCGGCGCTTTGCCCGGCGGAATCCAGCGCATAGCGCAGGTTCTGATTTTCAATCCGCCGGCTGTTGGCGGAGGAATACCACTGGAACAGCAGACAGATTGCCGCCAGCAGGATGCAGATATACACGATGCCTGGCCAGGTCTTCTTTGTTGTACGCATAGAACCCCCCTCGATTCACTTCCATATCTTGTCATACCCGGGCCCCGCGGGCGGCTGTTTGCCCCGGGGACGCGCACAAGGTCCCCCGCCGCCGGCGCGCCGGTGCTGGTATTGCTGATTATCATATTATTATATCAGAATCAGGAAAAAACGCAATATGTCTGTGCAGGGAAATATCCCCACCCAAGGGAGGACGGAAGAAGGGAAAGCGTGGGGAAAACCCCTTCAAAAAAAGTGGTTTTCCCTTTTTTTGACACGCAAAAAGGGGAGCATAACGCTCCCCCTTGCCAGTTCACATATCACCGGTCCATTTGCTTTCTTCTTGACAGGTTGACCGTGCCGTCCTGGAGGGAGCTGATCCACTCCAGGCTCTTGCCCGTGCCCACCGCGACACACTGGATCGCATTCTCCGCCACCTGGGACGCAATGCCCGTGCGGCTCTCCACCAGCCGGTCGAAGCCCTTGACCAGGCTGCCGCCGCCGGTCATCACGATGCCGTTGGTGGAAATGTCCGCCACCAGCTCCGGCGGCGTCTTCTCCAGCACCGAGTGGACCGCTTCCAAAATTCGCTCCGCCGGTTCCTCGAAGGCCTCGATCATCTCGCTGGAGGACACCGTGAACACCTTCGGCAGGCCCGTCATCAGACAGCGGCCCTTGACCTCCATCATCTCTTCCTCCCCTAAGGGGAAGACGCAGCCGATGGCCATCTTCATCTCCTCCGCCGTGCGCTCGCCGATCAGTACGTTGTGCTTGCGGCGGATGTACTTGACCACCGCCTCGTTGAACATGTCGCCCGCCACCTTGATGGACGCCGACTCCACCACGCCGGACAGGGAAATCACCGCAATATCCGTTGTGCCGCCGCCGATGTCGATGATCAGATGGCCGTCGGGCTTGGTGATGTCGATGCCCGCGCCGATGGCCGCCGCCACCGGCTCCTCAATGAGGTACACGCTGCGCGCGCCCGCCTGGACGCCCGCGTCGATCACCGCGCGCTCTTCCACCTCTGTGATGCCCGAGGGGACGCAGATGATGACCCGGGGCTTGAACAGCTGGAAGCCGTTGACCTTGTGGATGAATTCCCGCAGCATCCGCTCGGTCATGTCATAGTCGGAGATCACGCCGTCCCGCAAAGGACGGATCGCCACGATGTTGCCCGGCGTCCTGCCCAGCATGGCCTGGGCGTCCGCGCCCACCTTCAGCAGCTTGCCGCTGTTCTTGTCCATGGCCACCACCGACGGCTCGTTCAGCACGATCCCCTGGCCCTTTACATAGATCAGGACCGACGCCGTACCCAGGTCAATGCCGATATCTTTTGCTAATGCGCACATGTGCCCACCTCATTTTCACTTTCTGTATGTTTTTTTCTCTATCGATTGTTCCGCTTATCTTTGCCTGTTATGCACAGATTTTTTTCCAATATCCCATTATACCGGCTCCGCTTCCCTTTTGCAAGAGCTATCCGGCGCTTTTCTCTTTTATTGTGCCGCCGTAAAAAAATCTTAAGCAAAAGGATGCAAAAACGCGGACAAAACTTATCCCGCCGGTCCCATTCCTGTTTCGTCCTGCCGCAGTCCGTACCGCCCTGTTACTGCTGCGGCTCTGCGCCGTCCTCCGGGGCGTCCGGCGCTCCGCCGCCGCGTCCCGCCTGGGCGATCGCCGCGCCGTGGACGGCCTCCGCCCCCGCCGCCGTCAGGACCCGTCCGCACTCTTCCATGGTGCTTCCGGTGGTGATCACATCGTCCACCAGCAGGATGCGCCGGCCCCGAACCGCCGCGCCCTGGTGGACGGCGTAAGCGCCCAGTACGTTGGCCCGCCGCTCCTCGGGCAGGCTCAAACGGGACTGCTGGCCCGTGTGGCGCACCTTGTCCAACAAACGGGCGCAGGGCAGCTCCAGGCGTTTGGCCAGCGCCCGGGCAATCAGGGCGGACTGGTCGTAGCCCCGGTCCCGCTGGCTGCGCCGGCTCAGGGGCGCCCAGGCGACCGTGTCCGCGTCGGGGAAGGCTTCCTTCACATAAGGTTCCAGCAGGGCCGCGTAGACGCTGGCCCGCCATGTCTTTTCGTGGAATTTGTAATCCAGGAAGGACGTTCGCACGATGCCCTCGTAATACAGCGGCGCCACGCACCGGTCCACATACGTCCCCGGCCGCACCGCGTCGGACCCTTCGGCCACGGAAATCTGTTCGCCGCAGCTGCGGCAGAAATACTGCTCTCCCTCCGCCAGGAGCGCGTCGCAGAACACGCACCTGGGGGGATATACGAGATCAAAACATTTATCGACGCACCGGTCCAACAGCTTCATGGCCTGCGCCTCCTTCCCGCAATCGAATTTTCAGCCCGCTGTAGCGCCGGCTGCGTTTATCCGCGGCGGCCATCCGCCGCACCACTTCGTCGTCTCCCACCAGGATCAGCAGCTCCCGGGCACGGGTAATGGCAGTGTACAGGACGCTGCGCGTCATCAGCGTGGGGGCGCAGGGCGCCGCCGCCAGGATCACCGCCCGGTACTCGCTGCCCTGGGCCTTGTGGACCGTGACGGCGTAGGCCAGCTCCAGCTCCCCCAGCAGCTCGCCGGTGTAGACCGCCGTGCGGCCGTCGAAGGAGACGGTGAGCAGCTCCCCGGAGGGGTCGATCTCCGTCACCGTGCCCACGTCGCCGTTGAACACCCCGGCGCCCACGGCACCGTCCTCCTTCTGCCAAAGGATGTCGTAATCGTTTTTGATCTGCATCACCCGGTCGCCCTGACGGAAGACCGTGTCGCCGAAGCGCTTCTCCCGTTTGCCCTCCGCCGCCGGGTTCAGCGCCTCCTGCAAGGCGCGGTTGAGCTGGACCGTCCCCGCCGGGCCCTTGCGGGTGGGGGTCAGCACCTGGATCTGGCGGCTGTCCACGCCCATGTTTTTCGGCAGGCGCGTCCGGCACAGCTCCACGATGGTGGCCAGGGCCGTCTCCGGGTCCGGGCGGCGCAGGAAGAAGTAGTCCCCCTGGTTCGGCTCCAGCACCGGCGGCTCTCCGGCGTTGATGGCGTGGGCGTTGCGCACGATGGCGGACTTGCGCGCCTGGCGGAAGATCTCCGTCAGCTTCACCACGCTCAGGCGGCGGCTGCGGATCAGGTCGGAAAACACGTTGCCCGGCCCCACCGAGGGCAGCTGGTCCGCGTCCCCCACCAGCACCAGGCGGCACTCCGGGCGCAGGGCCGCCAGCAGCGCCCGCATCAGCGTCAGGTCCACCATGGACGTCTCGTCCACGATCACCGCGTCCGCGTCCAAGGGGTCTTTTTCATTTTTGCCGAAGGTCACCTCGCCCAGGTCCTCGTTGTAGCTCATGGCCAGCATCCGGTGGACGGTCTGGGCCTCCTGGCCGCAGGCGTCGCCCAAACGCTTTGCCGCCCGTCCCGTGGGCGCGGCCAGGGCCACGCGCAGGCCCATGCGCTCAAACATGGCCGCGATGCCCCGGATGCAGGTGGTCTTGCCCGTGCCCGGTCCGCCGGTCAGAAGGAAGATGCCGGTACGGGCCGCGGTCTCCACCGCCAGGCGCTGCTCGGGGGCGTAGACGATGCCCTGGTCCTGCTGGAGCTCTTCCAGCAGGCGCGCCGTGTTCCGGCCCTGGTCCGCCGGCGCCGAGGCCATCGCCAGCAGGCGGTTGCAGACGAAGGTCTCCGCCTCGTACAGCGGGGCGGTGTAGCACGCGTCCTCCTTTGCCACCGGTTCCTCGATCAACCGGCCCTGGGCGGCGAGGGCGTCCACGGCTTCCTCCACCACAGATTCCGGCAGCTCCAGCATCCGGGCCGTGGCCGTGGCCAGCTTTTCCCGAGGGGCAAAGACGTGGCCGTTGTTCATGTTGTAATGGAGCTCAAAGAGCACCGCCGCCTCGACCCGCCGGCTGCTGCCAGCTTCGGTCCCGGCAGAAAGGGCGATGGCGTCCGCGGCGGAAAAGGGGACGCCGAAATAGGGGTCGCACAGCAGATAGGGGTCGGAGCGCACCGCCTCGGAGGCCTTGTCGCCGTAGCGCTTGTACAGCCGCAGGGCCAGGGCCGCGGGCAGGTCGTTGTGGGTGAGGAATTCCATCAGGCGGCGCATCCCCGCCTGGTAGCGGAAGCTCCCGGCGATCTCCTGGGCCTTGCGGGCGGTGATGCCCTTGAGGGTGGTCAAACGCTCCGGCTCCAGCTCCAGCACGTCTAAGGTCTCCTCGCCGAAGCGCTGGACCAGGGCCAGGGCCGTGGCGGGGCCGATGCCCTTGATCGCGCCGGAGGAGAGGTAGCTCAGAATGCCGCTCTCGGACCGGGGCATGTAGCGTTCCACCAGCTCCGCCTGGAGCTGGGGTCCGTGGGTGGGATGGTTTTTCCACTCCCCGGTGACGATCAGCTCCTCGCCGGGGGCGGCGCAGGGGATGCACCCCACCACCGTCAGCTGGATGCCGTCCTCGCCGTCCAGGCGCAGGACGGTATAGCCGTTGTCGGCGTTTTGAAAGATGAGACTGTTGACCGTACCGGCCACGGTACAGGGTTCTCCGGCCACGCTGCGCCGCCTCCCTTCTGTTACATTGGTGTTGTTTTTATGCAGGACGGTCCTGTTTCCACCGCTTCGCGCTCCGCGTCGGACATGGTGCACAGCGTCACGTTGGCGCTGCGCCGGGCCAGCAGGCGGGCGGTCTGACGGCCCGTGTCGGTCAGGCCGCAGTCGGCGATCAGGATCTTGTCGAACCGGTTGCCGCAGATGGTGGTCCATTGCAGGCCCGCCACAGTGCGCTCCAAAGCGGGAGCGTCTCCGGCGACGGGGACCAGGGCGACGAAATGCTCCAATTTATCCCGGCGGGATAAAAGGATGCCCTCCGCCGCCGTCCATACGGCGGCCGCCAAGCCGACCGCGGCGAAAAATGCGATCACGCTTTCTTGTAAAAGCTCCATTACCCGGCCTCCTTTCTTTTTTATTCTATGTGGAAAGGAGGGGGTTTTGTTCCGCGGGCGCGGAACCGGGCCGATCCCCGCGCAAGCGGGGATACCTTTTCTGGGTGGGTGGGCCAACGTTCTTGGATGCAACTTCGTTGCGGGGGAGCATCTATGATGTCACGTTAGCGTGACCGCTCCGCTGGGACTGCGCGTCCCAGACCCTCGGGTACTTTCTGTGCGGACAGAAAGTACCCAAAGAGCCGCTTAAGGAGCGGCGCAACTGCGATGCTGCGCCGGAGCTTTGCTCCGGCGCGACATCGCCAGTCGCCGCCCCTTAAGAATCCCAGGACGGCTTTTTGCGTGTCGCGGCATTGCGATGCGTTTGCGCGTTGTTTCTGTTCTTAGACCGGTTATGGATGCCGGTCTCTCCGAGGTGCTGTACGGCAGTTAGTGACCGCTTTATTGTGTCTAATCACAGATAGGAGGAAGGGCAGTGCACCGACGCGTGCTCCCACTTGCGCCGCTCCCCGCTTCGCTGGCCGCTAAGTTGGGTGCGGAAACCTCCGTGCCTTATCCTTTGTCCTTCGTCTCTCGTAAATCTCAAATGCGAGCCCAGCGCAGCGGGTCGCATTTGAAGCGGAAGAAGGAACGGAGCGGACGGAGCTTTCGCGGGCTTCGCCCGCGGAAGCGGAGCTAAGCGCAGTTTCTTCTTCCGCCGCGGAGGATTGTATTTTGCCGCAGGCAAAATGTGCGAAGCAAAAGCGCCCCCGCCCTGTGTCCTTATTTCACCCCCGCCAACTGCCGAAACGCTGCTCCGGCCAGGGATACGAACCGGGCGGGCAGCTCCTCCGGCGCTGCCACGGCCCGTCGTGGGAGATAATCTCCAAAGGGCAACGGGTCCATCCTGTAAAAACGCACACCGTGAACGGCCACATCCTCGCCGTTGTATTCAGGACCGTTCCACACACCGTCAAACCAGATCCGCGCGCCAAAGCCGTGGATGGGGTCTTGCAGGTCCGCCCGGCAGTGCTTGCCCAGCGGGCCCATATCCAGACCCCACTTGCCGGAGACTGTATAAATGGTAATATGTTTTGTCTGCGTCCACTCAAAGTCCCCCCACTCCGGGGGCTGGACCGGAAGGGACAGCTGCCGGATCAGGGGCTTGGCGCCCGTCTCCTTCAGCCGCTTTTTCCACGCAGTCAGCTGTTTTTTTGTCAATTCCACCGGGACGGCCAGCCCCACTTGGGCATCGTTTGGAAGAACAAACGGTTCGCCGTTTTCGCCCCGGGCCGCTCCGGTCGCGTCCAAAAGAAAGACGGTCTCCAATTTGTCCTCCCGGTAGCCCCCCCATACCAGGGCGGTAAAGACCTCCGGGTTTGGCGTACCGGCGAGCGCAGTGAGCAGCTCCTCTGCCCGCCATTGGTAGTGACAGACCATGGCTTTCGTCAAAGTCAGCCGCTGGAGCTTGGCCAGCTTTGGGCTGTTCCACTCCGGCGGGGTTTCCGAGGGCAGCAGGCCCGCTTTTTTCAAACGGTGCCCTTTTTCCAACGGCGCTCTGTCCGTCCAGCCGTACTGGAGATACAGGACCTCCCGCCAGGCTCGGACCATCTCCACATAATAGGACGGATGGAACTGATCCTTCAGCAATGCTTTGTACTGATCCGAGTCCATCAGCTTCACCGCTGTCTCAGGATCCCGCCGGGCGGCGTCTATGGCGCAGTCCGGGTCTACCGGGGGATGATACGCGCTGAGTACGCCCAGCAGATAGACCAGCATCACGTCCAGCGGCTTCCAGCCCAGGCTGTAGAGGACTTGGGCGCTGTCTGTGTGGGAGCTTCCCAGCCAGGTCTCCCGCAGGCCGAACGCCCCGGCCAGTTGCTTGCTTTTTGTATTTTGGTAGTAATACCGGTCATACCAGCCCCGCCACACGGTCCGGGCCTTCTCGCTGACTTCCCAGAAAAGCGTGGGCTCCAAAGCCAGCGCCGTGGTGAACTCGTGGGTCTCCTTCCACTCGCGTCCTCTGCCGTTGCTGTGGGTGTGTTCCTCGACTTTGGTCAGGACCGTGACCATCTTCCGCTCCTGGATCCGCAGGACTTCCTCGGGCAGCGTCCCGCCCTGGGAGAGAAGGACCGCCGCCCAGTGCCCGCCGGCAAGATACTCCCGTTTGTTTTGCTCCAGGACCAGCCGGACAAACCGTTCCGGGTCCAGGCGGTACAGCTTGCGGAGCAGGGCCGGCTCGTCCTGGATATCAGGACAGAAGAAATTTTCGCTCTTTTTCGGGAACCGTTCGCCCAACAGCTTGGCGTGCCGCCGGACCAGGGCCATCAGCTCCTGGCCGCTCATGGCGTCGATCTCCCGGCGGGTGATGACCGCCCCATCTCGTGTATCCATAAACGCTTCGCCTTACCCCTCGCGCAACAGCTTCTTCAAATACTGCCCCGTATAGCTCCCCGGACATTGCGCCACCTCCTCGGGGGTACCGGTGCATACGATTCTGCCGCCGCCGGCGCCGCCCTCCGGGCCAAGATCGATAATATGATCCGCCGTCTTGATCACATCTAAATTGTGCTCGATCACCACCACCGTGTTGCCCGCGTCTACCAGCTTCTGCAACACCTCGATCAAACGCCCCACGTCGTCCGTATGCAGTCCCGTGGTCGGCTCGTCTAATATATAGACCGTCCGCCCCGTGGCCCGCTTGCTCAGCTCCGTCGCCAACTTCACCCGCTGGGCTTCGCCGCCCGACAGCGTCGTGGACGACTGGCCCAGCCGCACATAGCCCAGGCCCACCTCCTGGAGCGTCTGGATCTTCCGCAAAATACGGGGCAGGTTCGCAAAAAACTCCACCGCCTCGTCCACCGTCATCTCCAACACCTCGTAGATGTTCTTGCCCTTGTACAGCACCTCCAGCGTCTCCCGGTTGTACCGCTTGCCCTTGCACACCTCGCAGGGAACGTAAATATCCGGCAGGAAGTGCATCTCGATCTTGACCAAACCGTCCCCCTGGCACGCCTCGCACCGTCCGCCCCGGACGTTGAAGGAAAACCGGCCCGGTCCGTAGCCTCGGGCCTTGGCGTCCTGGGTGGCCGCAAACAGATCCCGGATGTCGTTGAATACCCCCGTGTACGTCGCGGGGTTGCTCCGGGGCGTCCGGCCGATGGGGCTCTGGTCGATGTTGATGACCTTGTCCAGGGCCTCGATCCCGTCGATGCCCGCGTGCTTGCCCGGACGTGTCTTCATGCGGTTCAGCACCGCGCCTAAATGCTTGAATAAAATCTCGTTGACCAACGAGGACTTCCCCGAGCCGGACACGCCCGTCACGCAGGTGAACGTGCCCAAGGGGAACGATACGTCGATGTTGCACAGATTGTTCTCCGCCGCGCTGCGCACGGTGAGCACACTGCCGTTCCCCGTCCGGCGCTGCTGGGGCACGGGGATGTATTTCTTCCGCGCCAGGTACATCCCCGTCAGGGATTTCGGGTTCGCCGCCACTTCCTCCGGGGTGCCCGCGGCCACGATCTGCCCGCCGTGGACGCCCGCGCCGGGGCCCACGTCTATGATATAGTCCGCCGCGCGCATGGTGTCCTCGTCGTGCTCCACCACGATCAGAGTGTTGCCCAGGTCCCGCAGGCGCTTGAGCGTTTCCAGCAACTTGTCGTTGTCCCGCTGGTGCAGGCCGATGGACGGCTCGTCCAGGATATACAGCACCCCCATCAGGGAGGAGCCGATCTGCGTCGCCAGCCGGATGCGCTGGCTTTCGCCGCCGGACAGGGTGCCCGCCTGCCGGGTGAGGGTCAGGTACTGCAGGCCCACCGACCGCAGGAAGCCCAGCCGGGCACGGATCTCCTTCAAAATCTGGTCGGCGATCATGCTCTGCGTCTCGGTGAGGGTGACGGTGTCCAGAAACGCCAGGGCCTCATCCACCGGCTTCTCGCAGAACGCGTGGATGGAACTGCCCCCCACGGTGACCGCCAGCGCCTCCCGTTTCAGCCGCCGTCCCTGGCAGGTGGGGCAGGGGCACTCGCTCATGCACTCCTCGATCTCCCGCTTCATGGCGTCGGACTGGGTCTCCCGGTAGCGGCGCTCCAGGTTGTTGATGATGCCCTCGAAGGGCTGGTACAGGGTGCCCTTGCCCCGGGGCTGGTCGTAGTGGAGGGTGAGCTTCTCCCCGTTGGTGCCGTGGAGGATTACGTCCAGCACCTCCGGCGGCAGGTCCTTGATGGGGGTGTTCAGCTTAAATTTGTACTTCTTGGCCAGGGCGTCGAAGTACATCCGGGAGATTCCGTCGGACTTGATGTTGTTCCACCCGGAGGCGGTAATCCCCCCCTCCACGATGGACAGGTCCCGGTTGGGGATGATGAGCTCCGGGTCAATTTTCATCTGGGAGCCCAGACCCATGCAGGTGGGACAGGCCCCGAAGGGGTTGTTGAAGGAGAACATCCGGGGGGACAGCTCCTCAATGGACACGCCGCAGTCCTCGCAGGCGTAATTTTGGGAGAACATGATGTCCCGGTCTTCTTCCACGATGTTCACCACCACCAGGCCCCCCGTCAGGTTGGAGGCCACCTCCACGCTGTCGGTGAGCCGGCGGGCGATGTCCTCCCGGATGACCAGCCGGTCCACCACAATCTCGATGTGGTGCTTTTTGTTCTTGTCCAGCTTGATCTCTTCGCACAGGTCGTAGAGGGAGCCGTCGGCCCGGACACGGACGTAGCCCGACTTCCGGGCGT
>CANSLL010000021.1 GCA_947647695.1 uncultured Clostridia bacterium
TAAGGGGCGGCGACTGGCGATGTCGCGCCGGAGCAAAGCTCCGGCGCAGCATCGCGGTTGCGCCGCTCCTTAAGCGGGTCTTTGGTTACTTTCTGTCCGCACAGAAAGTAACCGCGGAGTCCGGGGGCGCGCAGCCCCCGGGGGTACAGGTCATTGCCCACCGCAAGAAAAAGGTGCTCCCGTTTTGTGGGAGCACCTTTTTCCTTACAAACAAACCACGCCGCGCCGGCCTGCGTTTAATCCAACACCAGGGACGGGGCGCTGTAGGCGCGTCCGGCCAGCTCGCTGTTCAGCGAGTACAGCCCCTTGGGGTCGGAGCCGTACAGGTCGTACTTCTTGACCATATCGTCGGCGTTCTTCTCTTCCTCGCCCTGCTCCTTCACAAACCAGTCCAAAAACTGCATGGTGCGGTAGTCCTTGCACTCCTGGGCGGCGTCGTAGATCGTGTGGATCAGGGACGTGACATACTGCTCATGCTCATAGGCCATGGTCAGCGGGTCGCGGTGGCAGGCGAACACCTTGTCGGGCTTGGCGATGGCGTCCAGGGTCACGCGCACGCCGTTGTTCTCCAGGTACTGCAAAAACAGCATGGCGTGGTCCCGCTCCTCCTGGGCCTGGATGCGGTACCAGTTGGCAAAGCCGTCCAGCCCCTGATCGGCGTAATAGACGGCCATGTCAAGATAAAGATAAGCGGAATAGAATTCCTTATTGATCTGATCGTTGCACAGGCCAGAGACTTTTTCGTTCAGCATAATGAAAAACACTCCTTTTGATTGATTTGTGGACCCAGTATATCACACTTTTTCCCGTTTGGATACCGGGATTTGCAGCAAATTGGGAAATATTTCTCCCGGCCCCTTCCCGCGGGACTCACAGGGTAAAGCCGCCGTCGGCGGTGAGGATCTGCCCGGTGATGAACGACGCGTCGGGCAATGCCAGGAAGCGCACCGCCTTGGCCACGTCCTCCGCCGTACCGAGACGGCCCATGGGCGTCTCCTCCGTCAGGGACGCCACGGTCTCCTCCCCCAGGGCGCGGAGCATGTCAGAGTCGATGCAGCCCGGCGCCACCGCGTTGACGCGGATGCCCGACGGCGCCAGCTCCGCCGCCAGGGAACGGGTCATGCCCTCCAGGGCCGATTTCGTGGCGGCGTAGGCCACCTCGCAGGACGCCCCGTGGAGGCCCCAGATGGAGGAGATGTTGATGATGCTCCCGTCCTTTTCCCGGAGCATCCGGGGGAGCACCGCCTGGATGCAGTGGTACGCGCCGTCCACGTTGACGGAAAACAGGCGGCGCCAGACGGCCTCGTCCGTGTCCTGGAACAGGCCCGTCCAGGAGACCCCCGCGTTGTTGACCAGCAGCGACACCGGCCCCAGCCGGTCCTCCACCTCCGCGACCATGGCCCGGACGGCGTCCCCGTCCGCCACGTCCGCCTGGACGGCGACGGCACGGCGGCCCAAAATGACGATCCGGGCAGCCAGTTCCTCCGCCTCCGCGGCGCTATGGCAATAGTTGACAGCCACGTCGAACCCGGCGGCGGCCAGCTTCAGGGCGATGGCCCGGCCGATCCCCCGCCCGGCCCCGGTGACCAGGGCGATCTGGTTGGCAAACATCCGTGATCCCTTCCTTCTCCGCCGCGCCGGGGCTTGCCATTCCGGCGGCGGACCTTTATAATATAAAATCAAGTATACCATATCCCTGGAAAAAAGCAACGAAAAGGCGAAAAAGAAGGCATCAAGGGGCAGGGGCACTGCCCCACAGGATTTTTCCACGGACGTTTCCCAAATCCGGGGAACAGACACGATAAAAAAGGAGGGGACCGATATGAAGCGGCGGATTCCGCGGACCATGGCGCTGGCCCTGGCGGCGGCGATGCTGGGCGCAGGGCTGTCCGGCTGTATGGAACCCCACAAGCCCTTTACCGACGCGGACGTGGAAGCGCTCCTTGCGGAGCGTTTCCCGGACGGGGACGTGACCTTCCGCCGGAGCCTGGGCGTGGGCAAGACCTGGACCTGTACCTTCGCCGACTGCCCGGACACGCCCTTTTCCGTCTACGTCGCCACCGGCGGCGGGGACCCGGTGCCCGCCTATTATCGCTACCTCGCCTGCGACGCCCCCGAGGTGTTCTGGACCCGCGCCTGGGACGCTTACGAGGGCGAGCTCGACGCCTGGAGCCTCTTTGAAAGCGACGGCCCCGCGGACCTTTATTTCTCGACCCACTACCAAAACGTCGAACAGCTCCGGCGGGCGGCGGACCAGCTTGCGCAGTTTTACGACTGGTGCCAGACCCAGCCCCACGCGGACCTGTTCGCGGACCGGATCCTGTGCTACTGCTACTTTACCGGCGAACCGCTGCTCCGGGAAAGCAGCTACAAAATGGGTCCCTGGAGCGATGTGGACTACCTGGTGGAAACCTGCACCGCTTACGCCCTGGACTACTACGCCTATTACGGCCTGCCCTGCGCCGGATGCAGCGCGGAGGAGATCGACGCCTATGCAGCGGAGCGGTGGAACTGGACCGCCCCCGACGGCGCGCGGGAATACCCGGACCTCTGCTACAGCGACGGCACGCCCATCCCGGCGGAGTTTTTCTCCGGCATCGGCCTGGGCGCGTGGAACACTGTGAGCTACGGCGGCGTGTATGAAATGCTGCAGCGTCTGAACATCCCCACGGAAGGGACGCCGGACCGGTTTTCCTGCACCGGCGCGGACGGCGCATTCTACGAGTTTTCCTACGACCTCTGGACGACCGAGGTATCCCCCACGCTGTCGAACCCGCCGGAGCGCATCTATCAGTACCGCCGCGACGGGGAAGCGGTGTCTGAGGAGCTGCCGAAGCTGACGGACGGGCAGCCCGTCCTGCTCCTGGGCAACACCCAGCTCGAGGCCATCACCGGTGTGCGCTGTGTGCGCAAGGACGAACGGGAGGCGGTGGAACCGTGAGCCGGAGCCGAAAGCGCGCCGTCCTTATACTGGCAGCGCTGGCCCTTCTGGCGGGACTGGCGGTCCTTTGGCAGATGAAGCCCTACCGGCCCTTTTACACCCGCCAGGAGGTGGAAACATATTTAGAGCAGCGCTATGACTGTGATTTTACGGTCAACGAGCTGGTCAGCGAGGACCGGCTCCACCACCAGCGCGTCTGGCGCGTCACGGCGGAGGACTACCCGGACCTGACCCTCTACGCCCAGGATATCTGGTACGACGGCCATTGGGACAGCATGTTCCCCGTGCGCTACGCCCCTGTCCACCGGCTCCACGACAACTGCTTGAGCGTCAGCTGGAACCGGTGGGGCACGCCTTTGCTGGCCGAATACGGCGTCACGGCGGACTTGTCCGTCCCGGACAGCGACCCCTTCGGCGGCGTGCCCACCCACCGGGAGGAGGCGTACCGCGTCTGCTATACGGATGATCTGGACGATGTGGGCGCACGTCTGGAGGCGCTGCTGGATGAGCTGGCGGACCTGCCCTTTTTCCGGGCGGTGGACGTGCGGTTTTTTATCCCCGTGCGCATGACCGTCCACGAGGACGTGGGCTTTATCTACCACGAGGAACGCTTCCCTGTGGGTCGGGACTACGCGCCGGGCGAGGTCGCGGAGCGGCTTTGGGGGATGCGGGACTATGTGGTCGCGGACCTTGACCGCAAGTTTGAGGGGATGGGCATTTCCCCGGACCTGCTGGACCGGTTCGATCCCCCCGCCGTCTCCCAAGACTTTTTCGTCACCGGCGACGCCTTCGGCCCCTTTTCCCTCCAGGGTCCCCTGGACGCGGCGGCGCGGGACGCCCTGTTCCCCGGCGGGACGCTGTACGATTGGCAGACCCTCCAAGGCGCGTCGCCCCTGCTGGACGCGCCGGCGCTGTACGATTACGGCACGGGGGAGATCGACGGGCGGCAGTACCGCTGCCTGAGCGTCCAGGAGATCGTGTCCCACCGGGAGCAGACCAGTGGCGCGTTGTATTTCCTGGACGAAGAGACCGGGGCGGTGTATCAATACGGCGACTTTTTCCTCGGGAGCATCGAGCCGGAGATCACGGGGTTTCTCGTCGATACGGGGATCACCGCCTCGCCGGAGGCGTTGGCCCCTCAGACAAGTCAGACAAGGTAGCAGCTGTCCCGCACGACCAGGCGGCAGGGGAGCTCCACCCGGATGTGCTCCCGGTGGAGGCCCGCAATGCGGTCCGTCAGGAGCTGCACCGCCATATGGGCCATCTCCGCGCAGGGGATGTGGATGGTGGTCAAGGGCGGGGTGCTGTGGGCGGACTCGCCGGTGTCGTCGATGGCGATGACGGAGACGGGGTATTTTTTGGAGTTGCGGAATTTTTTCAGCGTCTCCAGGGCGCCGAGGCCGCTGGCGTCGTTGGCGCACAGGACCGCGGTGCAGCCGCCCCGGCGGAGCAGGCGTTCCATGGCGGCCTGTCCCTCGGCGCGGGTCTGGCGGGTCTGGACGATCTGGCCGTAATCCAGGGGCAGGTTGTGGCCCATCAGGGCTTTGCAGTAGCCCACATAACGGCTTTCGTTGGTACAGTCGCCGATATAGGCGATGCGGCGGTGGCCCAGGCTGATGAGGTATTCCATGGCGGTCATGGCGGCTTTTTCCCCGTCGGAGACCACCTCGTCCAGGGCGAAGGCCATGGGGTTGCGCCAGATGCCCACTAAGTTGTCCGTAACGGCGCGGCACCGGCCCAGGAGCGCGTCGTTGCAGCGGCCCAGGAGAAGCAGGCCGTCGCAGCGGTCCGCGGCGGCAAAGGTATCCGCCGTGAGCGGCGCGCCGAGGGAGGCCCCTTGGGCCATCAGTTCCGACTGGAGCAGACGGAACAGCGCGTCGAAAAACGGGTCCTCCTGGATGCTGCCGAACCGGCCCAGGACAATGGACACCCGCAGCGGTGGCGTGCTTTGCGCGCCGCCGCATTTCAATGCCCGGGCATTGGCGTTGGGGACGTATTGAATCTCCCGCGCCGCCGCCAAGATGCGCGCGCGCGTCTCCTGCCCGGCATAGCTGCCCGGTATCTCCCGCAGCACCCGCGATACCGTGGAGGGAGAAACCCCCGCCATCTCCGCAATTTTTTTCAACGACATATCTCCTGCTTCCTTCCGTTTCCGGCGCAAACGTTTGTGCTTCTTCCCCTTGACTTTCTGCGGCGCCTTGTTTATGATACTCCCCGTGAAAGACAGGAAGGTTTTTCCTATTTAATATGTAGTATAATACGTTTCCATAAAAAAGCAATCGTTTGGGCAAAGAAAGGGGCGTGGAGGGAAGATGTCTGTGAAATTCCGCCGGGGGGCGGCGCTGGCCCTGGCGGCGCTGCTGCTCCTGCTCCCCGGTTGTGCCAAACTGGGCGGCCCGGAGCTGATTAACGTCTCCTATGATCCCACCCGGGAATTCTACGAGGCCTACAACATCCTTTTCGCCGAGCACTGGTACGAGCTGACCGGCAAGCATGTGGAGCTGATCCAGTCCCACGGCGGCTCCGGCGCCCAGGCCCTGTCCGTATCCCAGGGCCTGCCGGCGGACGTGGTCACTTTGGCCCTGGAGGCCGACGTCCAGGCCATCGCCGACGAGGGCCTGATCGACGCGGGCTGGATCGACGAGTTCCCCAACGACTCGGCCCCTTATACCTCCACCATCGTCTTCCTCGTCCACGCGGGCAACCCCAAGGGCATCTACGACTGGGGCGACCTGGTGCGCGCGGATGTGGGCGTCATCACGCCGAACCCCAAGACCTCCGGCGGCGCACGCTGGAACTTCCTGGCCGCCTGGGCCTACGCCGAGGACCTCTATGACGGCGATCTCCTCCATGTGGAAAAATTCATTGAGGACCTCTACCGCAACGTCCTGGTGCTGGACTCCGGCGCCCGGGGCTCCACCACCTCTTTTGTGGAAAACGGCCAGGGGGACGTGCTCCTCACCTGGGAAAACGAGGGCTTCCTCGCCATGGAGGAATACCCCGGCGAATACGAAATGGTCACGCCCTCGGTCAGCATCCTCTGCCAGCCCTCAGTGGCCGTGGTGGACGAGGTGACCCGCGTCAACGGCACGGCGCGCCTGGCCACGGAATACCTCAACTACCTCTACTCCGACGAGGCCCAGCGCCTGGCGGCGGAGCATTACTACCGGCCCAGCAACCAGGACATCCTTGCCGAGTACGGCGACCGCTTCGATTTGACGGTGGAGCTGGTCACCATCGACGACTTCGGCGGCTGGAAGGAAGCCCAGGCGGTCTACTTCGCCGACGGCGGCGTGTTCGACCGCATCTATGAAAATATGGAATAACGAAACATAAAAGGAAAGGAGGCGCGGAGCCATGGCAGTGACAAAACGGCGCTCGCCCATCGAATCCCCCGACGGCACCAAAAAATTCCTGACGGCCACCTCCGTCATCCCCGGCTTCGGTTTGAGCACCGGCGTGACGCTGACCATGCTGAGCCTGGTGGTGCTGATCCCTCTGGCGTCCATCCTTTGGAGCAGCTCGGAGCTGACCGTGGCGGACTTCTTCGCCACCATCGCCCGGCGGCGGGTCCTTATGAGCTTTTGGGTCAGCATTGAGACGGCCCTGATCGCTTCCCTGATCAATATGGTCATGGGCCTGATCATGGCCTGGGTCCTGGTGCGCTACGAGTTCCCCGGCAAACGCCTGCTGGACGGCATGATCGAGCTGCCCTTCGCCCTGCCCACGGTGGTGGCCGGCATGGCCCTGACTTCCCTGACGGCCAACACGGGGCTCATCGGCGGCGCTTTAGAGGCCGTGGGCATCGGCGCGCCGGCCTACACCCGCGCCGGCATCGTCATCGCCATGATCTTCGTGGGCATCCCCTTCGTGGCCCGGTCCATCCAACCGGTGCTGGAAAAGCTGGACCGCCGTGCCGAGGAGGCGGCCTTCATCTTAGGCGCGTCGCCCTGGCAGATCTTCCGGCGGGTCATCTTCCCCGAGATCCGCCCGGCCATGCTCGTCGGCTTCGGCCTGGCCTTCGCCCGGAGTCTGGGCGAGTACGGCAGCGTGGTGTTCATCGCCGGCAACAAGCCCTTCCAGACGGAGATCGCGCCGCTGCTCATCATGTCCGAGCTTCAGGAATACGACTACGCCTCGGCCACGGCCATCGCCCTGGTGATGCTGATCCTGGCGTTTCTGATCCTGTTTGCCATGAATTTGATCCAGTCCCAGGCGGCAAAACGTGTGGGTGAACGGTAAAGAAAGGGAGGATAGACATGCAGCAGCATAGCAGCCCCTGGGTCCGGCGGCTCCTGATCGGCCTGACCGCGGTGTTCCTGATCCTGTTCCTCGCCGTCCCCCTAATATTCGTCCTGGTGCAGTCCTTCAGCCGGGGCCTGGGCGTGTATCTTTCTGCCATCACCGACACCTTCGCCCTCCAGGCCCTGGCCCTGACGCTGGTCACGGTGCTCATCGCCGTGGCGGTGAACACCATCTTCGGCCTCTTCGCCGCCTGGAACCTGACGCGCTACCGCTATTTCGGCTACAAGATCGTCAATACGTTCATCGACCTGCCCCTGTCCGTTTCCCCGGTCATCGCGGGCCTGATCTTCCTGCTGACCTTCGGACGGGCCAGCCCCATCTACCCCCTGCTCACCGCCGCGGGCGTCCGCGTGGTCTACGCCATTCCCGGCATCGTCCTGGCTACGATCTTCGTCACCTTCCCCTACGTCTCCCGGGAGCTGATCCCCGTGCTGGACGCCCGGGGGACGGACGAGGAGGAGGCCGCCGCCCTCATGGGGGCCAGCGGTCCCGTCATCTTCCGGCGCATCACCTTCCCCCACATCAAGTGGGCGCTGCTGTACGGCGTGGTGCTGTGCTCCGCCCGGGCCCTGGGGGAGTTCGGCGCGGTGGCCGTGCTGTCGGGCCGCCTGCGGGGCCGGACGCTGACGCTGCCGCTGTACATCGAGTCGCTGTATCAGGAATACAGCTACGCGCCGGCCTTTGCCGTCTCGTCTATTTTAGTGGTGCTGGCCATCGTGATCCTGGTCGCGCGGGCGGCCGTGGAGCACAAGGGCGATAAGAGGGGGGAGCTGTAAGATGTATGTGGAGCTGAAAAACGTGGTAAAAACATACGATTCCTACCGGGCGGCGGACAACATTGACCTGTCCATTGAGGAAGGACGCCTGGTGGCCCTTCTCGGCCCCAGCGGCAGCGGCAAGACTACGATCCTGCGCATGATCGCGGGCCTGGAGCGCCAGAATTCCGGGGACATTATCATCGGCGGCCGCGTGGTCAACGACGTACCGGGCAGCGAGCGGGGCATCGGCTTCGTGTTCCAGAACTACGCCCTGTTCCGCTATATGACGGTCTTTGACAACATCGCCTTCGGCCTGGAGATCCAGAAGCAAGACAAACAGGTCATCCGCCGCCGGGTGGAGGAGCTGCTGGCCCTGACGGACCTGACGGGTCTTGAAAAACGCTACCCCAACCAGCTCTCCGGCGGACAGCGCCAGCGCGTCGCCTTCGCCCGGGCCATCGCGCCCAACCCCCGATTGCTGCTCCTGGACGAGCCCTTCGCCGCCATCGACGCCAAGGTGCGCAAGGATCTGCGCGCCTGGCTGCGCAGCACCATCAGCAGTTTGGGCGTGACGAGTATCTTCGTCACCCACGACCAGGAGGAAGCCATCGAGGTGGCCGACGAGATCGTGGTGACCAACCACGGGCGCATCGAGCAGGTGGGCACGCCCATGGAGATCTGCATCGAACCAAAAACGCCCTTCGTGGCGGAATTCATCGGCCGCGGCAAGCGGGTCTCCAACATCGGTGCCTTCCGCGGCTTTGCCCGCTGGGGCCATATGGCGGCCATCATCCAGCCGGAGTTCGTCCATGTGTACCTGCCCGGGGAGGACGCCGGGGCGTCCGGGGACGCGTTGCAGCCCGCCATCGTCCAGGACGTGGCCTTCCGCGGGGCAAACTGGGCGCTGCGCCTGGCCTGCTGCGGCGAGGAGCTGTCCGCCTTCCGCTCCCTGGAAGCGCCGCCGGTCCATCCGGGCGACCCGGTGCGCCTGAGCGTCTCCCGCGCCCAGGGCATCGCCGGGGAGCAGACGGAACCGCTGTATCCCGAGGGGACCTGAGCGCCGCAGGGGCGCGGCCTGCGCGCAAAAGGCGGCCCGGTCCCCAAGGGGAGAACCGGCGCGGCACGAATTCCGCGCAAAGGCGGCAGAAGCTGCCGCACAACGCATTTTCAATATTGACATTGGCGTCCTGATTCATTAGAATGTAAAGAAAATATCAATCATTGTAAAATGGCCGGATATTGACCGGTATTTGTCCTTGGCATTTGTGGGGAGGAAACAGCTATGTATCACTGCCACATGCATTTATATTTCGTGGGCCGCCGAAAGGAACTGTTCCAGCCCATCCGGGACGCAGCACCTCTGACGCCGTTCACCCATACCTTTTCCGAGAGCGGCGCGCCCGAGGAAGCCCTGGCCAAAGACGCGGACGTGATCTTTGCCGACCTGCGGGGCCTGGACGCCCTGGGGGCGGCGCGTACGCTGGCGGCATATAAAAAGAAGGACGCCCGCCTGATCGTCCTGGCCGGGGCCGAGCAGCGCGCCGCCCTGGCGGACCTCCTGGACGGCCTGTTCGATCTCTGGCCCCTGCCCATCTCCGACCGAGAGCTGGGCTTTCGCTTCCGGCGCTTTCAGGAGCAGTGCAAGGCGGAAAAGGACGCCTGGCAGACCAGCCATTTCCTGGAGGCCACGATCAACAGCGTGCCGAACCTGATCTGGTACAAGGACAAAAACGGCATCCATGAAAAAGTCAACGACAGCTTCTGCGAAACGGTGAACAAGACAAAGCTCCAAGTGGAGGGCCGCGGCCATGCGTACATCTGGGATGTGGAGCAGGACGACCCGGCCTGTATCGAATCGGAGCGGATCGTTATGGAAAAGCGGGAGACATGCGTGTCCGAGGAGGCCGTCCAGACCCGGGAGGGCACCCGCTTGCTGACGACGTATAAATCCCCCCTGTACGATCTGGACGGCAGCGTGATGGGCACCGTGGGCGTGGCCATCGACATCACCCAGGAGCGGGCCTATGCCGACGAGCTGACGAAAAAATCCCGGACCCTGGAGCAGCTGTTCACCACCATGGACTGCGGCGTGATGTGCCATTCCCTGGACGGCACCCGGCTGATCAGCGTCAACCGGGCCGCGCTGGAGATTTTGGGCTTTTCCTCCCAGGAGGACCTGGTGGCCACGGGCTTTGACATGGTCGCCGCCACGGTCCTGGAGGAAGACCAGGAAAACGTGCGGCGGGCCATCTTGTCCCTGGAGCAGGAGGGGGACAGCGTCGGCGTGGAATACCGCGTGCGCCACAAGGACGGCACGCTGCTGCATATCATGGGCAACATCAAGTTGGTGCGGGAGGACGGCCAGCTGATCTACCAGCGCTTTTTGCTGGACTGCACCGACCAGAAGCTACGGGAGACGGCGGAGCGCCAGGCCAGCGAACGCCATCACCACGCCCTGGTCCAGGCCCTGACGGTGGATTACAACTTGGTGTGCTGCTTCGACCTGGACAGCGGGTACGGTACGGCCCTGCGCATCCACGCCTGCCCCTACGGCGTGCTGGACAGCGTCTTTGACGGAAAGCTGCATCTGGAAGAGTGCATGGCGCGCTACATCGACCACTGCGTGTTCCCCGACGACCGGGAGCCCCTGCGCAAGGCCCTTTCCCGGAACCGCCTGTGGGAGGAGCTGTCGGTCCATAAAACCTCCTATTTCAGCTACCGCACCCTCTGCGGCGGGGAGCTGCGGTATTTCCAGATGCTGGCCGTGCGCACCGGGGAGTGGCAGGACAGCCACAACATCGTCCTGGGCTTCCGCTGCGTGGACGAGGAAACCCGCCGGGAGATGGAAAAGACGACGATGCTCGAGGACGCCCTGTCCCAGGCCAACCGGGCCAACCGGGCCAAGAGCGTGTTCCTGTCCAACATGTCCCACGACATCCGTACGCCCATGAACGCCATCATCGGTTTTACGGCCTTGGCCACGACCCACATCGACAACAAGGAGCAGGTGGCGGGGTATCTGAAAAAGATCATGACCTCGGGCAACCATCTGCTCAGTCTGATCAACGATATCCTGGACATGAGCCGCATCGAAAGCGGCAAGATGATCTTAGAGGAACAGCCTTGCAGCCTGCCCGATATTTTCCACGGCCTGCGCAACATCCTCCAGGCGGACGTCCACGCAAAACAGCTGGATTTGTACATCGACGCGGTGGATATCCTCCACGAGGAGATCTTCTGCGACCGGCTGCGGCTGAACCAGGCGCTGCTGAACCTGCTGGGCAACTGCATCAAGTATACGCCCGCGGGGGGCATCGTCAGTATGCGCATCCGGGAGACGCCCGGAGCGCCGGCGGGGTACGCCCAGTACGAGTTCTCCATCAAGGACACGGGCATCGGCATGAGCGAGGAATTCGTCTCCCACATCTTCGAGCCCTTCGAGCGGGAGCGGAACTCCACCGCCAGCGGCATCCAGGGCACGGGCCTGGGCATGGCCATCACGAAAAATATCCTGGATATGATGAACGGCACCATCCAGGTCAAGAGCAAGCAGGGCGTGGGCACGGAGTTCCTGGTGTCGGTGGCCTTCCGGCTGTGCGACAAGGATCCCGAGCCCCAGACGATCCCGGAGCTGAAAAACTGCCGCGCTTTGGTGGTGGACGACGATTTCAACACCTGCGACAGCGTCTCGTATATGCTCCAGCAGATCGGAATGCGGGCGGAGTGGACCCTCTCGGGCCGGGAGGCGGTGCTGCGCACCCGTCAGGCGGTCAGCCGCAAGGATACCTACAGCGTCTACATCATCGACTGGCTGCTGCCGGACATGAACGGCATCGAGGTGGCCCGCCGGGTCCGCAAGGAGACGGGGGAGGACGTGCCGATCATCGTGCTGACGGCCTACGACTGGTCCGACATTGAAGAGGAAGCGACGGAAGCCGGCGTGACGGCCTTTTGCAGCAAGCCTCTGTTCCTGTCCGAGCTGCGGGGCTGCTTGTATTCTCTGGTGCGGCCGGAGGAGGAAGAGGCCGGCGGCGTGGAGGATTTGCTGCCGCGCAGCGGCCGGATCCTGCTGGCCGAGGACAACGAGTTGAACCAGGAAATCGCCCAGGCCATTTTGGAGGAGGCGGGCTTTTCCGTGGAGATTGCCGGCAACGGTCAGATCGCTGTGGATATGCTGCGCCGCAGCGCGCCGGGCTATTATCAGTTAGTGCTGATGGACGTGCAGATGCCGGAGATGAACGGCTACGAGGCCACAAAGGCGATTCGCCGTCTGGAAGACCCGGCCCTGGCGTCCATCCCGGTGCTGGCCATGACGGCCAACGCCTTTGAAGAGGATAAACAGGAGGCGCTGCGCAGCGGGATGAACGGGCATATCTCCAAGCCCATCGACATCCAGAACCTGATGCAGACCCTGGACAGCGTATTAAAGGAAAAGGACACCTGAGCGGGACGGACGGTCCCCGCGCCATTGTATCATTCCCCCTGATGCAGTTCCGTCGGCCTCTGCATCAGGGGGCTTTTGCCGCCTGTCCCCGGTTTGTTTTTCCCGGAGCGACCCCTCAGGTTCCCCCTTCCCTCCGTCTCCCAACACCCTGCGTCCGCCGGATTTCCCGGTTTGTGCGGCGGTTCCCCTTCGGGGTCTCTTGACATAAAAATTTGTTTCTGTACAATAGAGCGTATGCGCCGGTTTGAAACCGGCGGCAGCACATGAGAAAGGAGCGCTTGCCCATGGAAACGGCAAAACAAAACAACACCCGGGATATGACAAAGGGCGCTCCGGCCAGGCATATCCTATTTTTCTCCCTGCCCCTGCTGGCCGGGAACATCCTCCAGCAGCTTTATAATATGGTGGACAGCTGGACCGTGGGCAACTTCACCGGCGACACCGCCTTAGCGGCGGTGGGCGTGGCGTTCCCCGTGATCTTCCTGTTCGTCTCCCTGTTCATCGGTCTGAGCATCGGCTCCACCGTCGTCATCGCCCAGTTTTACGGCGCGGGGGAGGACGAGCGCGTCCGCGCCGCCGTGGATACGACCTACGCGGCCTTTCTGATCGTGGCCGTGCCCATCTCCCTGCTGGCGTTCCTGATCAGCGGGCCCATCCTCCACGTCCTCCAGGTGGACGCCGCCGCCTTCCCCGAGGCGAAGCTGTACCTCCAGCTGGTGAGCCTCGGCCTGGTGGGGAGCATCGGCTACAACACCAACGCCGGTATCCTCCAGGGTCTTGGCAACAGCAAGACGCCGCTGCTGTTTTTGACCATCGCCACGGTCATCAACATCGTGCTGGACATCCTCTTTGTGGCGGTGTTCCAATGGGGCGTGGTGGGCGTGGCCCTGGCCACGATCATCGCCGAGTGGTTCTCCTGGATCTTCGGCATCTTCTATATCAACCGGAAGTACCAGGCCTTCCAGCTCCGCCTGCGGGGGTTGAAGCTGGATACCCGGCTGCTGCGGCAGATTGTGCGCATCGGCCTTCCGGCGGGCATCCAGAACGGGCTGATCGCCGTGGCCATCATGGCCCTGATGGCGAAGGTGAATTCCTACGACTACGATTTCACCGCGGGCTTCAACGTGGGCAATAAAATCGACTGCTTTGCCTTTTTGCCGGTCCAGAGCTTTGCCAACGCGGCCACGACTTACGTTGGACAGAACGTGGGAGCGGGGCTGATGGACCGGGTGCGGACGGGGACGCGGGCGACGCTTTGGATGAGCATCGTGTGGTGTATCGCGGCGGCGGCGGTGGTGATTCCCCTGAGCCGTCCGTTTATGATGGCCTTTTCCCAGACGCCGGCGGTGGTGGACGCTGGGGTGCTGTACCTGTGGTGGGTCATGCCCTTTTACCCGTTGTTTGCCATACAGTTTGTGTTGAATAATGTCATGCGCGGCGCAGGGGAGGCGGTATTCCCCATGATCAGCAGCATCGTGTCCGTGGTGGTAGTGCGGGTGATTTTGTGTTATGTGCTGGCGGATGTGTTTGGGCAGCAGTATATGTTTGCTTCTTATGCGGGCGCGTGGCTGGTGGGCGTGCTCCTCAGCGGGGGGTATTATCTTTCCGGGCGCTGGAAGCGGTTCGGGTCGCTGGCCCAATCGTAAGGGGGGTATCCCCGCGCAAGCGGGGATGCTCTTTTTTTGTTCCGTTGCACGGAACCGGGGCTTTTTTTGTTTATGCTCCCGGTGCGGGGGAGCATCCATATTGCGGCGGCGCAATGACCGCTGCGCTGGGACTGCGCGTCCCAGCGCAGAGGTCACCACCAACGTGACCATCAAACCCGCCCCGCGCCGCGTGGCGCGCCCACGTCCATGCAAAAACCGCCCGGTTCCGGGCACCGGAACAAAGGGAAAAGGGACGCTTCCCAAGGAAGCGTCCCTTTTAGAATATCACAAACGCCTTACAGCTTCTCGAAATCCGATGCGCCGTGTTTACAAATCGGGCAGATATAATCCGCCGGCAGCTCCTCGCCCTCGTAGATGAAGCCGCAGATCTTGCAGATCCATCCCGTCTTCGGACCCTCGCTCATGGCCGCGGGCATGGGCTTGGGCTTGATGTGAGCAAAGTAGTACGCATACGTCACCGACGGCTCCTTGGACAGCACCTTCGCCTCGGTCACGTCGGCGATAAACAGGGTGTGGGTACCGAAATCATAGGACGCGATCACCTTGCCCGAGAGCACCGCGTTGGTGCAGCCCGTCAGGTAATACAGCCCGTTGGCGCTGCGCTGGAGTCCCTCGCAGCCGGCGAACTTGTCGGCGTTGCGGCCGCTCTGGAAGCCGAAGCGCTGGAAGGTATCCATCTGCACGTCCTCGGAAAGCACCGAGACGTTAAACACGCCGGTTTTCAGGATCATGTCGTGGGTCAGGTTCGCCTTGTTCACGGCAATGGTGATCCGCTTGGGCGTATCTGTCAGCTGGGTGGCGGTATTGATGATGCAGCCGTTGTCCTTCCCGCCGTCCTGGGCCGTCAGCACAAACAGGCCGTAGGAGAATTTGAACATGGCGTTGGGATCGATGGCGCCGCCGCCCTGGGCAGCGCTGCCCGCGCCCGCCGCCGCGATCTCTGCGGGGCTCATGCGCAGGATGGAGGTGATGTCCTTCTTCTTGGCCGCCGCCGCAGCGCTGCCCGCGCCGGGGATCGTGGCGCAGATGGCGTCCACCAAGGCGTCCATCTCCGCCATCTGGCGCTCCTTCAGGGAGGAGCGGACGGTGACGGTCTCGTCGATGAATTTCGTGTTGGGGATCCGGGCCATCAGCTGGCGCATCTGGCCGCCCGCCGCGGGCGCCCAGGAGCCGTTTTCAAGAAACGCCACCGTGCGGCCCTGGAGGTTGTGGTTGACGATGTCGTGGAGCAGGTCCTCCATGGCGATGTAGATCCCGGCGTTATACGTCGTGGAGGCAAAGACCATGTGGCTGTAGCGGAACCCGGCGGCAAGGATCTCGTCGGCGGCAGTGTAAGACGCGTCGTACAGCGCCACCTTCACACCCCGCTGGCGCAGCTTGGACGCCAGGATATCCGCGGCGTTGGCCGTGTTGCCGTACACCGAAGCGTAGGCGATGACCACGCCCGTCTCCTCGGGGGTATAGGTGGCCCACTGGATGTATTTTTCCAGGAACTGGTTAAACTTCTTGCGCCAGACGAAGCCGTGGAGGGGGCAGACCATCTTGATCTCGATGCCCGCGGCCTTTTTCAGCACCGCCTGGACCTGGGGACCGTACTTGCCCACGATGTTGGTGTAGTACCGGCGGGCCTCGTCGATGTAATCCTGGAAGAAGTCCACCTCGTCGGCGAACAGGGCGCCGTTGAGGGCGCCGAAGGTGCCGAAGGCGTCGGCGGAGAAGAGGATCTTTTCGCCGATGTCGTAGGTGACCATAACCTCGGGCCAGTGGACCATGGGCGCGGCGACGAAGGTGAAGGTGTGGCGGCCGGTGCAGAAGGTGTCGCCCTCGGCGACCAGGTGGAGGCGGGGGCGCAGGTCGAAGTCAAAGAACTGCTCGATCATCTCCGCGACCTTTTCGTTGCAGACCACGGTCACCTCGGGGAAGTGGTGCACCAGTTCGCCCAGGGTGGCGGCGTGGTCCATCTCCATATGCTGGACGATGACATAATCCAGCTTGCGGCCGCCCAGCACATGGGCGACGTTTTCCAGATACTGCTTGGAGGCAGCCTGATCCACAGTGTCGAACACCACGGTTTTTTCATCCAGCAGGACATAGGAGTTATAAGACACACCCATGGGGATCTTGTAAACCCCTTCAAACAGCGCCAGACGGCGGTCGTTTGCGCCGACCCAGTACAGATCGTCGGTTACATTGCGGACACAAT
>CANSLL010000022.1 GCA_947647695.1 uncultured Clostridia bacterium
GAAAAGATCAACGTATTCAGGGATATTTTATAAACAAAAAGCGCCAATTTTATCTTTTTAGCGCAAAAAAGGGACACAGGATAATTCCTGTGTCCCTTTTCAGATGCGGGGGATCATTACCGGCGAGATGAATCGCTGCGGACGGTTGTTTGGCGCTTTGCAAAACTGTTATCTAAAAATTGGGTTGCGCTGGTCTTTCGTCAAACGGGAAAAGAAAACGCGCGGCCGCGGCGTAGGCCGGCGGTCGCGCGCTGTTTTAGTTCAGTACATACACCGTGCAGTTCCTGCGGCCAAACTGGACGCATTCGCCATAGGTGTTGAAAAAGAGATCGATCTTGTTGCCTTTGATGGCGCCGCCGGTGTCGGCGGCAATGCCCATGCCGTAGACGATGCTTCCGTTGGGCGTAGTGACATACAGCTTCGTTCCCATGGGAATGACCCTGGGGTCTACCGCGATGCAGCCTACAGAGACCACGCGGCCGGAGGCGGTATGTGCGCCGGGCTTGGCCGTATAGGCGGTGGCGTTGGCGGTGAACACGCGGGAATAGGTGAGGGTATCGCCGGAGCGGAAGGTAAGCACGCCGCTGCCGTCGTCGTTGCGGTCGTCGGAAACGATACGGTCGCTGGAAGCGATGGACGCGGAGCGTGTGCCGTACTCCACAATTTCTGCCACGGGGGCGCTGACAATCTTGGAGGACACGGCCTCGCGGGAGATCTCCTCGCCGTTGGCGCAGGTGATCTTATAGGTGACCAGGGCCGAACCGTCCTTGCCCTCCTGGGTCACGATTTCCTTGCCCTTGGTCATCTCCGCGTTGGGTACGCGCTCCACGGGGAAGGTGGCAGCCTCCACCTCCTGGGAAAAGCTGTAGGTAATCTTCGTCACGTCGACGGTCATACCGTCTTCGGTGTAACTGCTCAGGTCCACGGACACGATGTCGTCTTCCGTTACCTCGATATCCATGCGCGCCAGCAGGTCGCTCACGGTCTCCTCGTAGGTCTGCACATGGAGCGTTGCGCCCATGTAGTGGATGGAGACATCCTGGGGCCGGAGAATGCGCAGCTCGATGGCCCCGTCCTCCCCGGGTTCGGAAAGGATGCGGTCG
Source organism: uncultured Clostridia bacterium (assembly GCA_947647695.1). Classification (GTDB taxonomy): domain Bacteria; phylum Bacillota; class Clostridia; order Oscillospirales; family Oscillospiraceae; genus Pseudoscillospira. The sequence goes on from CANSLL010000022.1 coordinate 1,104, forward strand.
CCTTCATCGATAGCGATACCGGCCTGGCGGACGACAGCGGAGGGCGTGTAGCTCCTGCTTTCCACCACGGTCCGCGTTTCGCCGTCGTCGATCACATAGACCGCCTTTGCACTGACGATACCGGAAGCGCCAAGTACTGTCAGAAACAGCATCAGCGCAAAAGCGACGCCTCGTCGCAGCGGCCGTCCGGCAATTACATGTTTGAACATCATATACCTCCTGATCTGTTCCGAACCGGCAAAGGCCCGTTCGGTCATTGGATGCTGCTTCCAGAAATTGGAAACAGCTTTTCAAGGAAAAAATCAAATGGAAACAAAGCTGTAACTTTTGTTACTTGCCTTAAATACAAGCAACAGTATACACTTTATCTCCACATTTGTCAAGTTTTTATGGCTCTGAAATGATTACCTCCCCCACTTTGACAAAATTCTTGTGGGAGTCGTATACAAATCTTGGTAAAATTATATGCAAAAGTTACAAAATGATTACAACAGGGCAAAAAAATATTAAAATTATGGAAACCGTTCCGAAAGCAAGAAAAACAAAAAGAAAGGGGGTGTTTTCTCATCGGAAAAGGTTGAAAATACATTTTTTGGAAATGGTAAAAAATGGAAAAGCTGCCCTCGTCTTCGAGAGCAGCAAAAAGAAAGGCAATTTGCAGGGGGAGGCTGTCCGCCCGCTGGAAGTGGGACGGAGGGATGGCTTTCGGTGGAAGCGGGGCAGGCGGTCACACGGTCCGTTTTGGCGATACCGGCGGTTCCCCTTCCTCCGCGTTCAACTCTTCCAATGCCTCGGCGTAAACTTTTTTCCCGTGCTTGTCCAGCGTTGAGGGGTCAAAGGACGCCATCAGATCCGGGCGGCGGCGCGCTGTGCGCTTATAAGATTCCTTTTTGCGCCAGTCCGCCACATGGGCATGGTTGCCGGAGAGCAGGACCGGTGGGACGTGACGGCCGTGCCATTCCTCTGGCCGGGAATACTGGGGATACTCCAACAGTCCGTTCCAGTGGGATTCCTCCATATAACATTCCGCATCCGGCAGTACGCCGGGTACCAGGCGGCAGACGGCGTCCGCTAGGGCCATGGCGGGAATTTCCCCGCCGGTGAGGACAAAATCCCCCATGGAGATCTCCTCGTCGACGCACTCCTCAATGAAGCGTTCATCGACGCCCTCATAGTGGCCGCAGACCAACAGCAGGCGGTCGTAATCCTGGGCCAGCCGTTTGGCAGTCTCCTGGCAGAAGGTCCGGCCGCAGGGGGAGAAGTAGATGGTATGGACGCGGCTGCCCGCGCCGTCGCAAATATGCTTCCAGCATTGGTACAACGGGTCGGCCTGCATCACCGCGCCGCGGCCTCCGCCGTAGGGGTAGTCGTCCACTTGCTTTTGCTTGTTGCGGGTATAGTCCCGGATCTGGTGGCAGTCGATGCGGATGTAGCCCCGCTCTGCGGCCCGGCCCAGGATGGACTCATTCAGCAAATCCCCGACGGTTTCGGGAAACAGGGTCATGATATCAATTCTCATCGGTGGCCATTCCTTTCAGTAAATGGATGGTCATGGTTCCGGCGTCAAGGTCGGTTTTTTCAATAAATGCAGATACGGCGGGAATCAGGTACTCCCGCGTCCCCCGCACCACCAGGACGCTGTTGGCCGGATAGAGCAGGACGTCCCGGATTGTGCCCACGGAGGCGCCGGTCTCCGCGTCTAAAACGGTCAGGCCGATCAGGTCGGCATTGAGATAACGCCCTTCGGGCAGCGGGATATCGCTGCGGCGGGCGGAGAGGACTTTTTCCTTGTAGTGAAGCGCGCCGTCCAGGTCAGTCACACCCGACAGCGTGAGCAGGACGCTGCCTTTGTGGACACGGCGCGCTGCGATTTCCAAAGGCGCGCCGTCAAGGTAGAGGGCGCCAATCTCACAAAATTGTTCGGCGCTGTCGCACCAGGGCTGGACCTTCAGTTCGCCCCGCACGCCGTGGGTATTCACGATTTTTCCCACTTCGATCCATGAATCGTTCATGTTGCGTTCCTTTCCCGGTTGTAAAATCAGGCCGGAGCGTTCCCGGCGGTGGCGGCGTATCTGCCGCCCGGAAAGTCAGGGTTTACAAGCGCCGCAGGGAGAATAGCCGCGGGCCAGAAGGTCTGTTCGGCTTTCCCCGGTCGTATCCCGGTTTTGCGGTTTGATGGATGCGACGTTGGCACAGTCTGGACGGTGGAATTTCTTGGAGTTGGTGTTCAGGATATACGAAGGTGTTCCACCGTTCAGTTCCGGCGGCTCCTCGCCGGCGACCCAGCTGTCGCCGGTGGCATAGTCGATGGTAATGCCCGGCTGGACGTTATAGCAGTAGACGTTGAACGCCACGCCCGCGCCGTTGTCCTCCACAGACAGAGCCTCCATCTGCACGCCGCGGGCCACCAGCTCCTCGCCGGTAAAGCAGGGCGTGACACGGTACAGGACGTGGTTGCCCGTTTCCTCGATATAATCGGCTACCTGGTTTTCAAAGGGGAGCATACCCTCGACGTTGAGGTAGCGCGTACCAGTGATCAGATTCTGTTTGTTGGCGTTTTCCCCCGCCAGCTGGTATCCGATCAGGTGGCAGCGGTTATAAAGATATTTATCGGAGATCAGATCGTCGTAACGGACGGTTTGCCAGCCGGTGGGTTTCACGGAGCCGATGGCTTCGCGTTCCTCCGTAGGCATCAGCTCCGGGCAGAGGTTGGCATAGGCCGGACCGCAGCGGCCCAGATCGTCCAGGGGACTGTATTCCTCGACAGCTGTGGCGGTGCGTTCGCCTTCGGAGAAGGCAGGGACGTTGCCGTTTAGGACGACATAAGGCGCGCCGTCGTGTTCCGGCAGCGTTTCCAGGGTGACGGCGGCTTCTCCGTTCTGGGGCGGCTTGTCCGGCTCCGGTGAAGCGCAGGCGGTGAACAGCAGGGCAAAGAGCAGGATGCCGGCAAAGACGGCGGTGGGCCGGCGTTGATTTGAAATTCTGGTAAGCATAATAATTCCCTTCCCGCATCATACGATTTTTTCCAGTGCTTAGACGGAGCCGCTTTCGCTGTGTCGGCGAAAGCGGCTCTCAAGTTCAGCTATGGCGGCTGGGCCGGCCAACGTTTGGCCGGGGCGGGGAGAAAAGGATCAGAGCAGCTCCTCGGCCTCTTCCGCGCCGCCGTCTTCGGCAGGCTTATAATTGGGGCCAAATTGCAGCTCTTCCTGGGCAGGAGGATTGGCAGGTGCATTTTCCACGACCTTGGGCTGGATCATGGTGCTGCGTCCGTTCAGGCAGCCGCCGGCCTCGATTACCATGGAGACGGTGGTCACGTCGCCCTCAATGGTGCCGGTTTTTTCCAGCTGCAAATAATCCCGGGCGTGGACAGTGCCCTCGACGCTGCCGGCAATCTTTACTGTGTCTGCATTGATCGGTCCCTTGATGCGGCCGGTGGGCGTGACGATCAGGGTGCCTTGCAGGCTGATTTCACCTTCGATTTTTCCTTCCACGCGGATTACACCCTCGCCGTGCAGATTGCCGGTCACGGTGATGCCGCCGGAGATGATGGTGTCTACCTGGGACCGGGATGCTTCGGGGAAATCGACCATTTCATTTGCCGGCGCATTCTCAAATACCTCTGCCTGGCTGGTCGTTTTTGTTTGTCCTCCAAATAAACTCATCGGCTTTCACTCCTTTTCTTGGTTCCTTTAATATATCACAAAGAAATGCAGTTTACAAGATTTGCCGGTAGAGAAATCAAAAAAGAAAGTCTGGTTTGACGAAAGGGGGCCGTGCCTGGGATGGCTGTCACGTTTTCCGGCCCAGGAAGGACAGGGCGAAGAATACGGCAAGATACAGTGTGATCGTGGCGCCAGCACTGGAGCCGATTTCAAAGGAGGTCAGGACGCCGGCGATACCCGCCGTCAGGGCGCCGAGGACGGAAAAGAGGTGATACTGGCGCATATTCCGGGCCAGGTTGCGGGCCGCCGCGCCGGGCAGCACCAGCATGGAATTGATCACCAGCAGTCCGATCCAGGACATGGACAGGGTCACCACCAGGGCGATGGCGACAGAAAACACGCCTTCGTAGACGGCCACGGGGATGCCGCGGCTGTCCGCCAATGCGCCGTGGACGCCGGACAGGAGCATCCGGTTCAGCGCCAGCAGCCACAGGATTGCCACCACCACCAGCAGCAGGGCCAGCAGGCCGATTTCCACCGGGGCGACACTGAGAACATCGCCGATCAGCAGAGTATTGAATTTGGTGAAGCTCTGACCGCCCCATGTGGCGATGAAGATGCCCAAGGCTACCGCTGTGGAGGAAAACACACCGATGACCGTATCGCTGGACATCCTGGCCCGGCGGCGCGCCACGGTAAACAGCAGGGCGAAGGTCACGGCGAAGGCGATTGCGCAGGGGATGGGAGCCAAAGCGCCGGCCAGGGCGCCGATGGCCATGCCAGTGAAGGCGCTGTGGCCCAGGGCGTCGGAAAAGAAGCTCATGCGGTTGGTCACCACCATGGTGGACAGCAGGCCGAACAGGGGCGTGATGACCAGAATGGCGAGAAATGCGTTTTTCATAAACAAAAAGCCGTCCGGCTGCGCCCAGGAGAAGGGCAGCAGGGGAAAGAGGCCGTTGTAGATCACTTCCATGGTCACACCCTCCATTCCTTACCCAGGTGGAACGCCGTGCGGAACGCGTCGGAGTTGAGGACTTCCCGGGGCGCGCCTGCGGCCTGGATGGTATCATTGAGCAGCAGCACCTTGTCCACATAAGGATCCAGCATGGTGAAGTCATGGGTGGACATCAGGATGGACAGATCGTAGCTGCGGCGGATCTCGTCGAGCATATCCAAGAGGAGCTTCATGCCGTCGATATCCACGCCGGACATGGGTTCATCCAGAATCAGGATATGGGGAACCGGCTCCAAGGCCAGGGCCAACAGCACCCGCTGCAGCTCGCCGCCGGAGAGGGTCCCCACGCGCCGGTCGATCAGCTTTTCCCCGTGGACGCGGGCAAGACAGGCCAGCACCTTTTCCCGCAGCGTCTTCGGCACGGGCAGGAACACCGGCCAGCGGGCGATGCAGGCGATGAACAGGTCCAGGACGCTGATGGGGTCGTTGCGGTCAAAGACGGGATTTTGGGGGACGTAGCCAAAGACGGGCTGTGCCCGGTCTCCGGTGGAGAGGAAAAAATCCAGCTGGCCCGTATGGGGGTACTGGCCCAGGATGGCCTTGAGCAGGGAGCTTTTTCCCGCGCCGTTGGGCCCGATCAGGGCGACGATTTCTCCGCAGTGGATGTGCAGGTCCACATGCTGGAACACCGTTTCATCGCCCAGGCGCAGGCCCAGGTCCGTGCCCCGCAAGCAGCACGCGCCGTGACAGCTGCCCGGGGGCGGCGGCGCGTGCTTTGGCTGGCGGGTCCGTATGTTTTGATAAAGTTTTTCTTTTTCCAATGCTGCATCCTCCGTGCTCAGATGGGGACGGCCGTAAACAATGTGTCGCGGACCGTTTCGATGTTGTACCGCATTCCTTCCCAGTAATCCATACCGTTATCGCTCATCATCATCGTCAGTGTGCCGAGCGTTACGCCGGTCTCCCGCCGGATCACTTTGGCGGTGGCGTCGGACCCGTTTTCCTCCACAAAGATCCCTGCGATATCGTATGCCCGGATCAGGCCAGTGATCTCCGCGATCTCCCTGGCAGAGGCTTCGCTGCCGGCTTCCTCCTCCACGGCTTTCAGGACCGTCAGGCCAAAGGCGTCGGCAAAGTAGGCAAAGCCGTCGTGGAAGGTGATGAGGGAACGGGATTGTTCTGGCACGCCGCAGCCGGAATAGCCGAGGGATAAGACTTGCTCCGCGCTCCTTCGGGGCGCCGTCATGCGACCGGGATCTGCAAAGTCATACTTCCCTTCCGTATCCAACGCGTCCAAACCGTCCAGGATGTTCTGAGCCATCTGCAGCGCCCGCCGGGGGTCCATCCAGATGTGGGGGTCGTAATGCTCTTCGTCGGATTCCCCGCCGTGGCCATGGTCGTGGTCGTGGTCCTCGTGACCGCTGTAGGGCAGCAGCTCGATGCCCTCGGAGCAGTCAATGATGGGGACGTCCGCCGCCGCAAGGGCGTCCTCCATGAACGCCTCAAAGCCCACGCCGTTGATGAGGATCACGTCCGCCCTGGCCAAGGTGCGCATATCGTTGACGCTAAGCGTATAGTCGTGCAGGCAGCTGACGGGTTGGTCCACTACCAGCACCAGCTCCACGCCCTCCGTTTCGCCGATGACCATATCAGCCAGGAGGTACACGGGGTAAGTGGTGGCGGCGACGGTCAGGATGCCGTCGTCCTCCGGCTCCGCAGGCGGGGCGCAGGCCGTCAGGGACGCCAGAAAAAGGCAGCCCGCCAGCAGGACCGCTGGCAGCCGCGGGGTGATCGTCATAAGCTACTCCTCTCTTGGTAAACGTGCAGGGTCGATATCTGCTTATTATACGCTAAAACTCCGCCGTTGTAAAACAAAAAATGGCGGAGCCGCGCGCAAGTGTCCCCGCACGCAAAGCGTGCGGGGACAGCGGGCGGAAAAATTTATGCGTAATAATTGATGAGGCACCCGGCCAGGATGATGTCCCGCTCTTCCCGGGTCAGGCCCGGCAGACGCAGCGTGACGGCGGTCTCTTTGCCGTTTTGCAGCAGCGTTGCCGGGATCTCCTCGCCGTCGCTCTGGAGCAGGGCGCGGATGCCGGGGATGTAGACCCGGTCGCCGCTTTGCAGGCCGTACTGTTTCAGCTCCGGCAGGATGAAGGGGAGCATCCCCCAGTTGACCACGTTGGAGCGGTAGCGCTTGGTGGCGTAATCCTCGGCGATGTTGGCGCAGCCGCCCAGGACGCGCTGGCAGGACGCCGCCTGTTCCCGGGCGGAGCCGTCGCCGGGGCGCAGGGCCAGCACCAGCGTACCGAGACCGGTGGACGCGGCGTCGTGGCCGTCCAAAGCGTTGCGCACCGCCTCCCGGTCAGAACCGGCGCGGCGCAGCAGCTCTAATTCCTTCACCGCCTTGGCGCGGGGGACGTACTGGGGATCCTTGCGGCTCAGGGTAAATTCGCTCAGACGCACGGGGTTTGAGCGGTAGGAGGAGGTCTCGCCCGAGGGGATCAGCTCGTCGGTGGTGGTGACGGGATCGTAGATGGCGGCGGCCACGGTGAGCAGCAGGTTTTCCGGCAGGGCGATCTGCTCCGGCCAGTCGGTGATGTTGGGGCCGAGGATCAGGGGCGCGCCGGGATCCGGCTTGCCCACGCCGTAATAGACGCGGGCGCGATAGGAGCTGTCGTCGAACTCGTACTGCTCGTCGGGGCGGTCTTCCGGGATGCAGTCCAGCTCCGTGGCTGCGGTGAGGACGCCGCCGTTGAGGGCGGTGGCCGCGATAGAGCGGGCGTCCATCAATGCGACGTAGGACACCTGGCCGTCGGAGGGCTTGGAGCCTTCCCGGTTGGGGAAGTTGCGGGTGGAGTGGCGGATGGAAAACGCGCCGTTGGCGGGCACGTCCCCGGCACCGAAACAGGGGCCGCAGAAGCAGGAGCGGATGGACGCGCCGGCGCTCATCAGATCGGCGATGGCGCCGTTTTTCGTCAGTGCCTGGAGCACGGGCATGGAGCCGGGGTAGCAGGACAGCCAGAACGCGCCGCTGCCGGTGCTCCGGCCCTTCAGCAATTCCGCCGCCCGCATCAGGTTCTGATAGGTGCCGCCGGAGCATCCGGCAATGACGCCCTGATCCACCCGGAAAGCCCCGTCCACGATCTTGTTCAGCAGGGACGGCGCGCCTTTCACCCCCAACTGCTTTTCCGTGTCCGCGTCCACCTGATGGAGCAGGTCCCGGAGATTTGCCTTGCAGTCGGCAATGGTATAAGCGTTGCTGGGATGGAAGGGCAGGGCGATCATCGGTTGGACCTGGGAGAGATCCAGCTCGATCAGCTTGTCGTAGTAAGCGCCGTCCGCGGGGGAGAGTTCTTTGTAGTCCCCGCCGCGGCCATAGGACGTCAGGGCGCGGCGGACCGTCTCGTCCGTCTGCCAGACGGAGGACAGGCACGCCGTCTCCGTGGTCATCACGTCGATGCCGTTGCGGTATTCCATGGCAAGGCTGGCAACGCCGGGGCCAATGAACTCCAGCACCGCGTTTTTCACGACGCCCTTGGGGAACGTTTCGCCGATCAGCGTCAGCGCCACGTCCTGGGGACCGACGCCGGGCCTTGGCGTGCCGGTGAGATAGACGGCGATGACGAGCGGATAGGCGATATCGTAAGTCTTGCGCAGCAGCTGGCGGGCCAGCTCCGGGCCGCCTTCGCCGATGGCCACGGTGCCGTAAGCGCCGTAGCGGGTGTGGGAGTCCGACCCGATGATCATTTTGCCGCCGCCGGCGTAGCGCTCGCGCATATAGGAGTGGATGACGGCCTGATGGGCCGGGACGAACTCGCCGCCGTACTTTTTCGCGGCAGACAGGCCGAAGACATGGTCGTCCTCGTTGATGGTGCCGCCCACGGCGCACAGGGAATTGTGGCAGTTGGTGAGCACATAGGGCAAAGGGAAGCGCTCCATACCAGAGGCACGGGCCGTCTGGATGATGCCCACATAAGTAATGTCGTGGGAGGCCATGGCGTCGAAATAAATTTTAAGGCGCTCCGGGTCTCCGCTGACGCTGTGGCTTTGGAGGATGCCGTAGGCGATGGTCCCCTTTTTTGCTTCCGCGGCGGCCGGGAGGCCGGCGGCGGGACCGTCTGCGGCGGGGATCAGCGCGCCGTCCTTAACGTACATGCCCTCGGAATGTATTTTCAGCATGATATCACCTGATTCTTGTAGGATTACTTTGAAAGCGTCCCCATTATATCAAAAACCGGACGCTTATACAATAAAAAATGTGAGGCCGCGGGACTGTCCGGCCGATCTTATGCCTCTGGAGGAAGGCAGGCCCACATCCAGCGGTAAAGGGGCAGAAGGACGCCGAAACGTTTTGTCAGGTAAGCGGGAAGCTGTTTCCCCATCGTTTTTTCGCTCCACGGCTCGAACGCGGAAAATCCGATGGTTTTGCGGTTGTACCACGGGTCGATCTGCGGTGAAACGCTGCCCTTGGGCCGCTTGTAGCTTTCACCGTCCACCTGGTACAGCTTGTCCCGCGCAAAGGCGCGGATCAGACCCTCGATCTCGGCCGGGTTCGCCTCCATACGGGCGCGGACATTCTTCATATAGGCCGGCGTACACAAATAACTGCCGAAGCCGTAGGTCAGGCCCGCGCCGGAGACCTCCGCGTAAAACGTCGGCGCGGCGGACCAGTGCTCCTGCTCTGCCAGTACGAACCACAGGCAGTCCCGGTACGGCCCGTTTGGCTGGGGACGGCGGGCGTCCCGGTAGATCCGGCTGCATTTCCCCACGGAGCTCAGCTTGTATTTCTGCTCCATCAGCGCGCAGACGTCCCGCGTCAGCGCCTTCATCGGTTCGTAGATCTTCTCCACATACGTCTGCTTGTGGGCGTTGAACCAGGGACGGTTATTGTTCAGCTTCAGCGCCCAGAAAAAATCGATCAGCTCCTGGTCAAAACCGGTAAACATCCTCTTCCTCCCCCACCGGCGGTACGAATACCACCGGGATCTTTTGCTTCATGGCGTAGCGCACCGTGTTGCCGGTCCCGCCGCTTTGCCCGTCGTAGACGGCGATCAGCACTGCGGCGTGGTCTACCATGTACCGGTTGCGCCGCATCATACAGCCGCTGCTGTAGCGCGTCTGCACCACCGTTTCATAGTCGCACGCGTCCAGCAGCCGCCTCCAGCGCGTCTGGTCCTTCTCTGGCCAGCGCTCGGCCTGTTCAGGATAGGGCAGGGCCGCCTCCAGCGTGACCTCAGGCCAACAGGCCTTGGCCTGCAAGACCAGCTCGCCGAAATACAGATCGCAGCCCTGGGCCATGCCGCAGATAAAATGCTCCATCCCGCTGCGGCACGCCTCCTCGATCGCCAGCCACAGGCGGTGCTTGAGGGCAATGCAGCGCGCGTCCTCTTCCCGGGCCAGCCAGGGCAGCTTTTGCGGCCGGTACCCTGTAAATGCGCAGGACGACGGTCTTCCCCGCATGATGACGCCGCCTCCCCATTTCATTCTTTGTCTATAGTATAACACATTCGTTCTATTTTGCAAGAGGGAACTGTCTGGGGCATTCCAGATTTTCCCCTTGCATTTCTGCCGTCTCTGGGCTATACTGAGGACAGAGAGAGGACCTCTTCGGGGCGGGGTGCGATTCCCGGCCGGCGGTCATAGTCCGCGAGCGGCGTTTCCTTGACGTGCGCAGAATCGGTGGGATTCCGATACCGACAGTTACAGTCTGGATGGAAGAAGAGGGGAGCGGACGCGGGTGCGCCCGTCCCTGTTTTTCGCCTGAAAGTTCAAACTTTCAGGCGCTTTTTTTGCCTCTTTTCTGTTTTCTGCGGCGCAGGCTGTCCAAATTCTTGACGAAGGAGTGTTTCCCATGTCCCGTTCCCAGGCAAAAACGCACAAATTAGTAGTCACTGCCATGCTGAGCGCGGCAGCCACGGTACTGATGTTTTTGGAGTTCAGCGTCCCGCTGATGCCACCGTTTATCAAACTTGACATCTCGGAGCTGCCCGCTCTGCTGGCGTCCTTTTCTCTGGGGCCGGGTTATGGCGTGGCTGTGTGCCTGATCAAGAACCTGATTAATTTGACCCACACCAGTACCGGCGGCGTGGGGGAGTTGAGCAATTTCCTGTTGGGCGCCGCCTTTGTGATCCCCGCGGGACTGGTGTACCGGAAGCGCAAAAACCGCCAAGGCGCGCTGACCGGCTCCGTCGTGGGCGCGGCGGTGATGGCCGCTGTCTGTGTGCCGCTGAATTATTTTTTCATCTATCCGGTCTATGCCATGTTCATGCCCATGGAGGGCATCATCGGGATGTATCAGCTGATTTTGCCCGTGGTGGACAACCTGCTCCAATGCCTGGTGATCTTCAATATGCCCTTTACCTTTTTCAAAGGACTGCTGGACGTGCTGCTGGCGTTCCTGATCTACAAGCCTCTGTCTCCGCTATTACACCGGTGAGCTGCGCGCACGCCGTTCCCCCTTCCTCTCCCTGTGTGATCCGCTCGCTGCTTGGCGTATAGTCCGGCGCAAGTGGCTGCCTGTCACGTCAGGAGCATCTCCTGCGCTGGTCCCGCCCATAGAGCCTGGGACAAATCGACCCGCCCGTCGGGCAGAAACGGCACGCCCTCCGCCTCCAAAAGCATCCGGTGCGTTTCCTTCCCGCAGGGGGTAAAGGCAGCGCAAAGCTCTCCTCGCCGGTTCACAACGCGGTGACAGGGAACGTCCGCAGGCGCGCTGTGCATGGCGCAGCCCGCGATGCGGGACAGCCGCGGGTTCCCTGCCAGACAGGCCAACTGTCCGTAAGTGGCCACCCGCCCCGGTGGGATCTGCCGGGCAATGCGGCAAATTGCGTCAAAGGTGTTTTCCGCCATGGTACATCCTCCGATCTCCATTTTTCATGGATTCTGATCCGTGGCCATCATACCACAGGACCTGGCACGGTGTAAAGCGAACGCGCCTCCGTCATTTTTTGAGAAATTTGAAAAAAAGCCCTTGACAAAGGGCAAACGGTTTAGTATACTAAAGTAAACAAGGAACACAGACCAAACCTTTGAGAAAGAGAAGTAGGCAGCAAACCCAAGGCATAGAGAGTCCCGGACGGTGGAAGCGGGACGCGCGGGCGCGGCTGAATGGACTTTTGAGGGCGGCTTGAACGGGGCGATGCCTTTAGTAGACGCCGACGGGTTCCCACCCGTTATCCATCGGGGCACATATGATGGTATGTGTAGCGAGCGGACGCCGCAAGGCGTCAATTTGGGTGGTATCGCAGAAGCGGAGCGGCTTTTGTCCCAGAGACGGGACGAAGGCTGTTTTTCTTTTTACCGAAAGTCTGCCGGCAACAGCTTTTCTCCATCTGCCGCCTGAATTTTTATGAAAAAGGAGAAATCTGCAATGAAAAAGAACATGATGAAACAGTTACTGGCCTTGGCCTGTGCCGGCGCGATGGCACTGGCTCTGACCGCCTGCGGCGCGCCTGCGGACAACGGCAGTTCCCAGAACGGAGACGAGGGCGGCGCCCAGAAGGTAAAGATCGGCATTTTGCAGTACGCGACCCATCCGTCTCTGGACAACTGCCGCGTAGGTATCATCCAGGGCCTGTCCGCCGCAGGATACACGGATGGTGAAAACGGCGTGACCATCGACTATCAGAACGCCAACGGCAGCGGTTCGGACTGCGACATGATGGCCAAGACCATGGTCTCCTCCGGTTGCGATATGATCATTGCCATCGCCACGCCCGCCGCCATGAGCGCCTATGCCGCGGCGAAGGACGACGGCGTGCCCGTGATCTACTCCGCTGCCTCCGATCCTTTGGGCGCAGGCCTGGCCAGGGATCTGGACAATCCCCAGACCGGCGCTTCCGGCACCAAGGACGCGCTGAATCTGGAAGGACAGATGAAGATGATCCGCGCCCTGCTGCCGGAGGCGAACACCATCGGCATCCTCTACACCACCAGCGAGCCGAACTCCGTGGCACATCTCCAGACCTTCCAGGAGCTGGCGCCCCAGTACGGCTTTACCATTGAGGCCGTGGGCATCACCAATGAGTCTGAGGTTGCCTCCGGTTCTGCGGCCCTGGTTGCCAAGGGTGTGGACTGTGTGAACAATTTCACCGACAACAACGTGGTCAACAACCTCTCCACCCTGCTTCACGCCACGGACGCCGCGGGCATCCCGGTGTTCGGCTCCGAAGAAGAGCAGGTGCGCAACGGCTGCGTAGCGTCGGAATCCCTGGATTACATCGCCTTGGGCGAAGAGACAGGCCGCATGGCGGCGTCTGTCCTCTCCGGCGAGGCGGACATCATGACCCTTCCCGTTTCTGTGGTTGCCGAATCCAGCCCCGTATACTCCGCGGCGAATTTGGAGAAATTCAACATCACGCTGCCCGAGGAATACAGCGTAGCCGTCAATCTGGACGAGTAATCATCTGCCTTGCCCCGCCTGAGCGCGGGCAGATCATAACCATCGGTTTTTGCCGGGGGACAACGGTCTCCCGGCAATTCCCCCGCCCAAGGGCGAGGGAGAGGGGAGGTTTTTATGGACGTTGTCCTTTCCCTGCTCCAAAACGTGCTGGAGGAGGGCTTCATCTACGGCGTGGTCGCCATGGGTGTGTACATTACTTATAAGATCCTTGATTTTCCCGACCTGTCGGTGGACGGGACGTTCCCCCTGGGCTGCGCTGTCACGGCTGCGCTGATCGTCGGGGGCGTGAATCCATGGATAGCCTGCGTGGCGTCCTTTGGCGCAGGGGTGCTGGCCGGCTGCGTGACGGGGCTGCTCCATGTAAAGCTGCGGGTCACAGACCTGCTGTCGGGCATCATTGTGATGACGGCCTGCTGGTCGGTCAACCTGCTGATTTTGGGCGCGCATATGCCAAACCCGCTGTCGGGCAATTCTCTGCTTCAGTTTTACAATCTGCCCACAATCTTCACTTCCCTGCCCGTATCTTTGCTGCCGGCAGGGCTGTACCGCTATCGGGTGCTGATCTTGACGGCAATACTTGCCATTGCAGTCAAACTGCTGATGGACTGGTTTTTGCGCACCAAGAGCGGCATGCTGCTGCGGGCGGCGGGAGACAATCCCCAGTTCGTCACCTCTTTGGCCAAGAATCAGGGGAATATGAAGATCATGGGACTCGCCATCGGCAACGGCTGCACGGCGCTGGCCGGGTCGATTTTGGCCCAGCAGGCGGAGAGCGCCACTGTGTCCATCGGCACGGGCATGGTGGTCCAGGCCCTGGCGGCGGTCATCATCGGTGTCAGCGTCTTTGGACGTATCCGGGCGCTGCGGCCCACGTCGGCGGTGCTGCTGGGTACGATCCTGTATAAGGCGGTGCTGCTGGTCGCCATGCTCTGGCTCCCGGCCACATTCCTGAAGCTAACGATGGCGGTGCTGTTTGTGGCGGCGCTGCTGACCGACCGGGTGGGCAAAAAGAAAGGGAGTGAAGTCCATGGCTGAGGAAAAGGTGCTGGCGGAGCTGCGCCATATCCGTAAGGTATTCAATGCGGGCACCGTCAGTGAAATGGAGGTCTTCCACGATTTTTCCCTGACGATCCACGAAGGAGAATTCCTCTCCGTCGTCGGCTCCAACGGCTCCGGGAAGACGACGACGCTGAATCTGCTGTGCGGCTCCCTACTGCCCGATGCGGGACAGATTTTGCTCCACGGACGGGATATTACAAAGATGCCGGAGTATCAGCGCTCCGCCTTTTTAGGCCGGGTATTTCAGGACCCAGCCAAGGGGACCTGCCCGTCCATGACGATCCTGGAAAACATGTCTCTGGCGGACAACAAGGGCAAGACCTTCGGCTTTGGCGGCGGCGTGAACCGGAAGCGGCTGGACTACTACCGCTCCCAGCTGGAGCTGCTGCAGTTAGGCCTGGAGGATAAGATCGACCTGCCTGTGGGCGTCCTCTCCGGCGGCCAGCGTCAGGCCCTGGCGCTGCTGATCTCCACCATGACGCCCATCGAGCTGCTGGTGCTGGACGAGCACACGGCGGCGTTGGACCCCAAGAGCAGCGAAAACGTGATGGAGCTGACGGACCGCATCATCCGGGAGAAGGGGCTGTCCGCGATTATGGTGACCCACAATCTCCGCTTCGCGGTGGATTACGGCACGCGGCTTATTATGATGGATAAGGGCCACTGCGTCATTGATTCCGGGCCAGACGGCAAGGACCAGTACAAGATCGACGATCTGCTGCATACGTTCAACCAGATCTCCATCGAGTGCGGCAACTGAAGAAACACACGGCACAAGGAAAT
>CANSLL010000023.1 GCA_947647695.1 uncultured Clostridia bacterium
CTAAGTGTCACCCCTTCTTCACCGGCAAGCAGAAGCTGGTGGACACCGGCGGCCGTGTTGCAAAGTTCAACAAGAAGTTCGGCCTGGACAAATAAGGTGCGCCCTTGTTTTATCCTGTGACACAACCCCCGTATCGCTTGATACGGGGGTTTCTTTTTTCGGAAATTTGGCATATACTGATACTGATATCTTATTTTTGGAGGATCTGCCTGTGGAACAGCTGCATCAAATCGACTGCGGGGCGCTGACGCCGCATATCTTTTCCCTTTTCCAGACACAGACGCCCTTGTTGACGGCGGGGGACAAAACGAGCCTGAACACCATGACGATCGGCTGGGGCGGCCTGGGTACCCTGTGGGCAAAGCCGGTGTGTACCGTATACGTCCGGCCCCAGCGCTACACCTATGCGTTCATGGAGCGTAGCGCGTGTTATACGGTGTCCGTTTTGGACGGAGCATATGAAGAAGCGCTGCGCCTGTGCGGCAGCAAGAGCGGGCGGGATACCGACAAGGTGCGCCTGTGCGGCCTGACGCCCCTGTTTTCGGCGGAGGGCGCGCCCTACTTTGCCGAGGCGTCCCTGGTGCTCGTCTGCCGCAAGCTGTATGCCGACGACCTGCGGCCGGAGCGGTTTGTGGATGCGTCGATCGACGGTGCGCTCTATCCGGGGAAGGATTACCACCGTTTTTATGTCGGAGAAGTGACCCAGGTACTCACAAGAACGTAAACAAAGGACATTCCATGGAGGATATATGGAGACGATACAAACGAAACAGACCCAGGACCGCCGGGACCGGGCCGTCCTGGTGGGTCTGGATGCGAACCGCCTGAAGGACGGCGACCGGGCGGACGAGTGGTCGATGGAGGAGCTGGCGGCGCTGACGGAGACTGCCGGCGGCGAAGCGGTCGCCCAGGTGCTCCAGCACAAGGATGCGCCCGATGCCCGTACCTTTATCGGCGAGGGAAAAGTGGAAGAGGTGCGCCAGCTGGTGGAGCATGAAGAAGCGGAGATGGTCATTTTCGACAACGATCTGTCCCCGTCTCAGATGCGGGTGCTCACGGAGGAGCTGGGGGTGCAGGTGCTGGACCGCAGCGGTCTGATCCTGGATATCTTTGCCCAGCGGGCCAAGACGAAGGAGGGCCGCCTCCAGGTGGAGCTGGCCCAATACCAATATCTGCTGCCCCGGCTGACGGGTATGTGGACCCATTTGGTGCGCCAGAACGCCTCCGGCGGCAAAAACCCCATCGGGACCCGCGGCCCCGGCGAAACTCAGCTGGAGACGGACCGCCGCCATATCCACCGCAAGATCGACAAGCTGCGGGCGGACCTTACAGAGGTGCGCCGGGTGCGGGGAACCCAGCGCCAGCAGCGCATGAAAAACGAGATCCCCGTGGTGGCCATTGTGGGCTATACGAACGCGGGCAAATCCACCCTGCTCAACGCCCTGACTGGGGTGGCCATCCCGGCCAACGACCGCCTGTTCGATACGCTGGACACCACGTCCCGGCTTTTGCAGGTGAGCGATATGCTCCAGGTCGTCATTTCTGACACAGTGGGCTTTATCCGTAAGCTGCCCCATCAGCTGGTGGATGCGTTCAAGGCGACGCTGGAGGAGCTGGAATACGCTGATCTGCTGCTCCATGTGATTGACGTGTCCAATCCCATGTGGCGCGAGCAGGCTGCGGTGGTGGACAAGCTGATCGTGGAGCTGGGCGCGGAGGCGACGCCCTGTATCCGCGTCTATAATAAAGCAGATCTGGCGGGACCGGAGGAATATCCCCGCGGCGACGCCTCCGTGGCGATCTCGGCAAAGACTGGCGCGGGCGTTCCGGCCTTATTGGAGCTGGTGGAAAAGACGCTGGACAAGGGGACGCGCCGGATCACCCTGCGCCTGCCCTATGACAAGAGCGGCCTGCTGGATATGCTGTACCGGGAGGCAAAGGTGCTGGACGTCCGCTATGAGGACATCACCGTGGTGGAGGCGGTCTGTCCGCCGAAAGTGCTCGGCAAGGTGGGTTGTTACGCTGACCCGCCGCTGGTAAAGGAGAAGGAGGAGTGGGAGCTGTGAGTGGAGAAAAGAACGGCTATCTGGTCCCATACGAGACGGCGGAAAGTGAATTTACAGAGAAAAAATCCCGCTTTATCAGCCATATCTGGCGCGTGGAGCGCGAGGAAGAGGCTCGCGGCCATATCGAAGAGATGCGCAAAAAATATTACGATGCCCGGCACAATTGCTGGTGCTATCTCCTGCGCAGCGGCGGGACCTTGCGCTACAGCGACGACGGAGAGCCCCAGGGAACGGCGGGCCAGCCGATGCTGAACGTATTTCAGCGCCGGGAGGTCTGGAACGTCTGCTGCGTCGTTACCCGGTATTTCGGCGGCGTGCTGCTGGGGGCTGGGGGCTTGACCAGGGCCTATACGCGGGGGGCGTCGGATGCGCTGGCGGCGGCAGGACTGAGCAGGATGTGCCTGTGGGAAAAGGCGCGGGTGTGCATCCCTTATGCGCTGTTTGAGCAGACAAAGCTGCTGGCCGCCGCTGCGGGGGGGATGATCGAGGATACGGAGTACGGCGCGGAGATTACCCTGCGTCTGTGCCTGCCCCAGGGCGGGCGGACGCAGCTCCAGGAAAAACTGACGGAGCTGTCCGCAGGTAGCCTCACGCTGGAGCCGCTGGAGGAGGTCTTCCGGCCCGGCCCCAGGGAAGCGGTTTGATGGAAGAAGGGGAGAGGGGTTATGGAAGAAAAATACTTATCACCCAAGGATGCGGCGGAGATTTTGTCCGTGAAAAAAACGACGGTCTACGATATGATCCGCCGGGGACGGCTGAAGGCGGTGAAGATCGGCAAGCAGTTCCGTATCCGGGAGAGCGATGTGACGGCCCTGGTGGACGGGAGCACGCCCGGTGAAGACGGGAGCATCCTTGCGCGCCCGGCGGAGGGGAGACGGGAGAGCGTCATCCTCTGCGGTCAGGATATGCTGCTGGACAACCTCTGCGCCCATGTCAACGCCCAGGCGGGCTTTCAGGCGGTCCAGCGGGCGTACCTGGGCAGCTACAACAGCATCTACGCCACCTATCAGGGACAGGCAAACCTGGCGACGGCCCACCTCTGGGATAGGGAGACGGGCAGCTACAACCTCCCCTTTGTGACAAAGATGCTCCCTGGGATGGAGGCGCAGGTGTATCACATCGTCAACCGTCCGGTGGGGATTTATGTGGCCAAGGGGAACCCGAAGGAGATCACATCCATTAAGGATTTTGCCCGTTCGGACGTGCGTATGGTCAACCGGGAAAAGGGCAGCGGTATCCGTGTTTTGACGGACAGCCTGCTGTTGCAGCACCGGATCACGCCTGCCATGCTCCGGGGCTACGAGACGGAGGCGCCGTCCCATGCGGCGGCGGCCGCCGCTGTGGGCGAGGGGCGGGCGGACTGCGCCTTTGGCAACGCCCGCAGCGTCCTGGGGTCGAAAACCGTGGATTTTGTACCGGTAAAATATGAGCAATATGATTTGATCGTACCTGTGGCGGAGCTGGAAAAGCCTGTGGTACAATGCGTCATCGAGACCCTCCAATCCGACGCCCTGCGCATGGAGACAGCCGCCTTAGGTTCGTATGACGTCAAAGACATGGGAAAACGTCTCCTTTGACTTGCATTTTCCGGCAGCTTTTGCTACAATAAAAAAGACGAATCTGAGGAAAGGGGGGATCGCTGGTGGAACTGCCTGTGCAGGGGGAAAAGAGCCAGATCACGGAGCTTGTGGGTACGACTGTGCTGGATACCATCGGTTTGGTGATCCCCAATGTGGACGTCCAGCTGCGCGCCCGGATGGACTATCTGAACGATTACCGCAGCATCGGCATCCTCAGTTCCCGAACCGGCGCGGCTGGACAGATCAACGCCATCGATGAGGCGGTCAAACGCACGAATTGCGAGGTCCTGTCCATACAGCTGCCCCGCGATACCAAGGGTTGGGGAGGACACGGCAATTATATCGTCATCGGCGCGGCGAATGAAGCAGACGCGCGGGAAGCCATTGCCTTGGCGCTGTCCTATACGAAGTATTATGCCGGCGAGCTGTATATCAGCGGCGAGGGGCACCTGGAGCTGACCTATTCGGCCCATGCGGGAGAGGCGATCCAGAAATTTTTCCATGCGCCCGCAGGGGAGGCGTTCGGTTTTGTGGCCGGTTCGCCCGCCGCGGTGGGTATGGTTATGGCGGATACCTGTATGAAAGCGGGCGACGTGACGCTGTTGCGCTATATGGACGCCGATCACGGCACCAGCCACACCAACGAGGTGATCCTGGCGTTCACCGGGGACGCCAGCGCAGTGGAAAGCGCGGTTAGGGCGGCCCGCGGCGTGGGATTAGGCCTGCTTTCGGCGCTGGGAAGCGAGGGTATCCCGGTGGGCAAACCATATTTGATTTGAAAAAGAAGTGTGCCGGAGGCGGTGTCCCGCCTCCGGCACGGAAAAAGGAGCGTGCTCCCGCTCAGGGAGCACGCTCCTTTTTGCGGTAGAATTTACAAAAACTTAATAAAATTTCCCTTGTATTGTAAAAAAAGTTTTCGTATAATTGTGACAACCTGTCATACGAGGGGCAACCTGCGTAGGACAGCCGCGCGGGCGGCCATGCGCCGCCTGGCCGGCGGCCAGCTTATGGAGCATAAGCTGGCATTGTGATTAGGAGGCGCAAAAATGCCAAGCGCAACGTTTTTCAATTTGCCCGAGGAAAAGCGGCGCCGGCTGATCGAGGCAGCCTGGGAAGAGATGACCTCCGTCAGCTTCGACAAGGTGTCGATCAACCGGATCATCCAAAACGCGAACATCTCCCGCGGCAGTTTTTATCAGTATTTTACGGACAAAAACGATTTGCTGCATTTTCTGTTGAAAGAGTTGCGGGAAGAGCTCAGCGATCTTTTTGCGGAACCGGGCTTTCATCAGGGCGACTTGTTCCAGGCTTGTCTGGATGGATACGATTGGGTGGTGGAGCGGCAGACAGACGCGGCGCTGTGCCTGCACCAGGTGGTCCGTTTTGCCGGAGTGAACCCCGAGCTGGACCTTTCTGAGGGCGTTTGTGTGTTTTGCGGCGAGGGCTGTCAGAGCGTCTGCCGGGAGTTGGAATGGAACATCCCGTTCCGTCGGGACGGGGGACTCACGGTGGAGGATCACATGGAGCTGCTGTGCGCCGTGGTGGGCGATGCGGTCATGCAGAGCTTCCGCTGCCCTGAGAAAGTGCCTGCCATCCGGGCAAGGCTGGAGAAAAGATTGGTCATTTTGAAGCGCGGTATGTTAGATACACCGGCGGAAGGAGAATCTGATTTATGAGGAAGGCGAACAAAGACAACAAGGTGGAGCAGGAGGAAGCCCTGGCGGCGGCTCCTGCGGAGGAACTGGAAGAGGCGGAGAGCAGCTTTCAGCCGAAAAAGAAAAGCAAGAAAAAACTGATTGTGATCGTTGTCGTAATCATTGCTGTGATCGTACTGCTGCTGCGCGCCTGCGGCGGCAGCGGCGGCGGCGGGGTACAGCGGTCCATGGGCCTCAGCGCGGTGGCGGCAGAGAAACGGGACATCACCGTTTCTGTTTCCGGTACGGGCACCATCCAGCCCATCCACTCCAGCACCCTTGTGGGCATGGTCACAGGCGATATCCTGCGCGACAGCTTTGAAATCGGCGACCATGTGGAAAAGGACCAGATCCTGTACGAGATCGACGCCGAAAGCGCACGCACGGCGGTGGAGCAGGCGGAGCTTGGCGTACAGCAGGCGGAGCTTGCCTACGACCAGGCGGCCCGGGCGGCGGAGGACCTGACGGTCAAATCGACGGTTTCCGGCCAGGTGTCTTCGGTGGATGTGAAAAAGGGCGACTCCGTGGGCGCAGGCATGGCTGTGGTCACGGTGACAGACAATAAGAACATGACACTGAAATGCAACTTCAACAGCAGCGACGCTGGAAATATTTATCCCGGCCAGGCGGCTACGGTGACCATTACCGCCACCGGCGAGACCGTCGCCGCCACCGTGAAAAACGTTTCGGCATACACCGGCGTGGGTTCAGGCGGTACGCTGGTCCAGGCGGTGGAGCTGACAGTGAACAACCCCGGCGGCATCAACGGCGGCATGGCGGCGACGGCCCAGGTGGGTAATTACGCCTGCCAGAGCGGCGGCACGTTTGACTACGCCACCCAGACCCAGGTACTGGCGAAAGCCAGCGGTACGGTGGATGCGATTTATGTCTCCGAGGGGACTGCCGTCGCGCCGGGCACGGCCCTTGTCCACTTGGAATCGGCCCAGTTGGAGGATCAGGTAAAGAACGCGGCGCTGAGTGTGGACAACGCCCGTCTTGGATTGCGCAACGCTCAGGATATGCTGGATGAATATCAGATCAAAGCGCCGATCTCCGGGACGGTCACCCAGAAGGATATGAATGCGGGCGACAATATCGGCCAGGTGGGCACCAAGACCATGGCGGTGATCAGCGATTTGTCTGCGTTGACCTTTGATATGCTCATCGACGAGCTGGATATCCCCCAAGTGGCCTTGGGCCAGACGGTGGAGATCACCGTGGACGCCCTGCCGGGTCGGGTGTTTACCGGATATGTGGATAAGATCAACATCAACGGTACTACAGCCAACGGCGTGACCAACTACCCCGTGACGGTGATGGTGGAAAATCCCGATCCTGATCTGCTGCCGGGCATGAACGTCAGCGCGGAGATCATCATCAAGCGCGTGGATCAGGTGTTGACGGTGCCGCTGTCTGCCGTGGGCCGCGGCAATACAGTCAAGGTCATCCCGGCTGCGGCGATCTCTGAAAAAGACGGCAGTATCGACGTGTCCAAAGCTGAGGAGCGCACGGTGGAGCTGGGTGCGAACGACAGCACTTATGTGGAGATCCTCAGCGGCCTTTCCGAGGGCGAGATGGTGCTGGTCGAACAGGCGGCGGCTGATCCGCTGAGCATGGATGACCTCGCCGGCATGTAAGGAACAGGTGATACATAGCCTATGAGCGCATTGATCGAACTGAATAATATTTATAAAATCTACCATATGGGCGACACCAGCGTCCATGCCCTGGACGGCGTCAATATTGAAATCCAGAAAGGTGAATTCGTGGCCATTGTGGGCCAGTCCGGTTCCGGTAAATCTACGGCCATGAATATCATCGGTTGTCTGGATGTTCCGACGAAGGGCCGCTACCGGCTCAACGGCGTGGATGTGTCCACCATGAAGGACGACGAGCAGGCGGAGATCCGCAATAAGATGCTGGGCTTTATTTTCCAGCAGTATAACCTGTTGCCGAAGCTGTCGGTGCAGGAAAACGTGGAGCTGTCTCTGCTCTACGCCGGCGTGGGCGCGGCGGAGCGCCGCCGCCGCGCCATGAAGGCATTGCAGCGGGTGGGCCTGGCGAATAAGGCGAGGAATATGCCAAACCAGCTCTCCGGCGGCCAGCAGCAGCGCGTGTCCATCGCGCGGGCGCTGGCGGGGGACCCGTCGGTCATCCTGGCTGACGAACCCACGGGCGCATTGGACTCCCGTACCAGCCGCGAGGTGCTGTCCTTTTTGCAGGAGTTGAACCGGGAGGGCAATACCATTGTACTGATTACCCACGATAACTCCATCGCAGTCCGCGCCCAGCGGATCATCCGCCTTCAGGACGGCCGCGTGATCTACGACGGCCCGTCCGACGATCCGAAAGCTGTGGTCCAACCCTCGGATACAGACGAGGAGGTGGCGGAATAATGGGCATTGAACAGAATTTCCGCCTGGCGATCAAATCCCTGATGTCCAGCAAGGTGCGCGCGCTGCTGACGATGCTGGGCATCATCATCGGCGTGGCGGCGGTCATCGTCATCACGGGTCTGGGCAGCGGCATGCAGCGCATGATGAACGAGCAGTTTGAGCAGCTGGGCGCAAACCGTATCCAGGTCAATATTTTCGGCCGCGGCGGCGGTTCGCGCATCGTGGATACGGACGATATGTACCAGCTGATGGAGAAAAACCCGGACTACCTTACCGGCGTCACGCCGTATATCAGCGTCCGCACCTTGGTGCGCTATGGCACGGAGGAGTTCAAGCGCACCAATGTGATCGGTGTGAGCGAGGACTTTGCGGATATGGCCAGCGTGTTTGGCGAGACGCTGAAGGAAGGGCGGTTTATTCAGTACCTGGACGCGGCGCGCAAGCAGAATGTCTGCGTGATCGGTTCATATATCAATGAGACGGCCTTCAACGGCAACGGCCTTGGACAGACCATTACCCTTTCCGGCACCCATTACCGGATCGTGGGTGTGCTGGAGGCGTCGGGAGATCTGGTCGAAGGCGGCGGCAACGATTATATTTACATTCCCTATACCAATGCCTGCACGCTGAACGGGACATCGGAGGTCAACCTCTTTATGTTCTCCTGTCCCGGCGAGGACACGGCGGCGATTGCCAAGAAGATCATCAGCGATTATCTTTACAGTGTTTATCTTTCCGAGGATTACTATTATGTAGTTACTTCGGCGGAGATGATCACCATGATGAACATGATGATCAGCGTAATGATGACCGTACTGGTTGCCATCGCGGCGATTTCCTTGTTGGTAGGCGGTATCGGCATTATGAACATCATGCTGGTATCCGTCAGCGAGCGCACGCGGGAGATCGGCATCCGCAAGTCCCTGGGCGCGAAACGGCGGGATATCCGTTTGCAATTTGTGATTGAGGCGGGTACTACCAGCGCTGTGGGCGGTGTGATCGGTATTGTCCTGGGCGCGTTGGTTACCACGGTTGCCAGCCCAATCCTCACGGGGATGATGAGCGGTATGGGCGGCAGCGGTTCGTTCAACGCATCGCCCACCGCGGGAGCCGTGGCCATTGCATTTGGCGTGTCTGTGGGGATTGGCGTATTGTTCGGATATCTTCCGGCCAACAAGGCGGCAAAGCTGAATCCCATCGATGCATTGCGTTATGAATAAATGAGGAGGTTCCTTGTGATGAGAAAGAAATTAGCGGCCCTGCTGTGCGTCCTGGCCTTGAGCGTATCCATGCTGGCTGCGCCTGCCGGAGCGGCCCAGAGCGTCAGCCAGAGCGAGATGCTCCAGGTGCTGGCGGCCATGGGCGTGCTCAACGGCGATGCAAAGGGCAATCTGAACCTTTCGCAAAATGTGACCCGCGCCGCGTTTATCAAGATGGCGGTGGCGGCGTCGCCGTATAAAGATATGGCCACATCGTCGGCCTATGTTTCGCCCTTTGCCGACGTAAAATACAACCACTGGGCGGCGGGCTACGTCAAGACCGGCGTGGATGCCGGATGGGTCAACGGCTATCTGGACGGCACCTTCCGCCCGGACAATCCGGTGAAGCTGGAAGAAGCGGTTACCATCTGTCTGAAGATGTTGGGCTATACCGACGCGGACTTTTCCACTGGTACGTTCCCCTATCCTCAGCTGGCGCTGTACCAAAACCTGGGCATGAACACCGGCGTGGATGCAAAACAGGGGCAAAATATGACCCGTGCCCAGTGCGCACAGCTGATCTACAATACGCTCAATGCCGGGGCAAAGTCCGGCCAGCCCTATGCGGCGGTCCTGGGCTACACTGTGGACGCCGCGGGCAATATCGACTACCTCAGCGTAGTTAATGCGGAGCTGGAAGGCCCCATTGTGGTGCGGGACGGTTCCTGGAAGGCACAGATTGGCTTTACCCCCGATCACATTTACCGCAACGACGGGGAAAGCACGGCCAATGCGGTAAGCGAGTACGATGTGTTGTATTATCTGGAAAAGACTCGGACGGTCTGGGCCTATCACAATCAGGTCACGGGCCTGTACGAAAGCGCCCAGCCAAACCGGAGCAATCCTTCCTCCGTGGTGGTCTCCGGCGTGACGTATACTTTTGAAAGTTCCGCAGCGGCTTACGCCATGTCTACCACCGGCGCGTACAAGCTGGGTGATACGGTCACGCTGCTCCTGGGCCGGGACAACACGATCGCCGCGGTGATTGATCCCTCCGAGGCGGGCTCGGCGGCTTATGGCATCGTGCTGAGTACCGGCACCACAACGTATACCGACGCCCAGGGCAAGAATTACACCGCGCCCTTTGTGCGCTTGCTGGGTGTGGACGGCGTAACCTATCAGTACCAGAGCGACCGCAGCGGATACTACAAGGAAGGCGACCTGGTCAAGGTCAGCTATGACAGTGCCGGCAGCGTGAAGCTCAGCCGTATCAGCACCAACAACAGCAAGGGCCTCACCGGTACCGTGGATGCCGCGGGAACGAAGGTGGGCAATACGCCCTTTGCAGCTAACGCGCGGATCATGGACTACTATGACGGGACCTCCGCTCTGGTCACGCCCAGCCGTCTGGCAGGCGTGAAGCTGGAGAGCGGCGACGTGGCGTATTATGAGCTCAACGGCAGCGGGGAGATCGAGACGATGATCCTCAAGGATGTCACCGGCGATACCTTCACCTTCGGCCTGTTGACCCGGGATGAGGAAATCCTCGGTTATGACGGAAACGTGGCGGGTCATATCTACACCATGATGAGCGACGGCGCCCAGGTCGGACCCATTACCTGCCAGGGCGTGACGTTCCCGGTCAGCGCCGGCGGCAAGGGTGTGCGCTACCGCCTCGACGGCATGGGGATCGACAAGATGTACAACCTTACCGAGGTGCGTCTGATCTCCGCCGGCAACGGTGTGGCGGTGGGCGCGAACAACCAGCGCTTCAATATCGCCAACGGCGTACAGGTCTACATCCGTCAGGAGCAGAGCGGGCTTGGCGCCCAGTATTACGCGGTGAGCCTGGACCGCATCAGCGACGGAAGCTACAACCTGACCGGCTGGTACGACAAGGTGGAGGCCGACGGCGGGCGGCTGCGTGTGATCGTGGCGACGCCAAGCTGAGGTGAAAACAATGGAGCCGCGGACGGTCTGTCGTCCGCGGCCTCTTTGTCTGAGCGGCAAAAAAGATATGACCAAAGGAACGCCGTTGCGGCTGCTGTCGAAACTTGCGCTGCCGCTGCGGGAAAAATCGTTGCATTTCCCCTTGTCCGCCGCCGTGGGATGGACTATAATACAGCGAAGATCAAAAAACGGCTGCGCGCGGCGCAGAGAGGAGATGGGAGCTATGGAGAGGGAAGAGGTGGCCGGACAGTTGAGCCTGTATGCCGAAGGAGGAGCGGAAAGGCGTCCCTGGCCGGTGGACGAGCTGCTCCAGGAGGTCGTGGCCCAGGCCCGGGCGCTGAACATCCCGGTGTCGGATAAGATCCAGACCCATGTGCGCATCAACCGGCGGGCGATGGGGCGCTTCGGCGCCTGCTTTGTCAACCGGCGGGAGGGGACGTTCCAAATCGAAATCTCCGATGTGCTGCTCACAGCGGAGAAAAAAGCCTGTTGCCAGACGCTGGCCCATGAGGTCTTACATACCTGTTACGGCTGCCAGAACCACAAAAAACGCTGGCATCATTATGCGCAGATGATGAACGAGGCCTACGGCTACCGCATCGAGCGGACGGACAGCCCGGAGAGCCTGGGCGTGGCGCGCAAGGACGTGGTGCGCTATCTGCTGCGTTGTACGGCCTGCGGTGTGGAGATCCCCCGCGCGCGGAAGTCACGGCTGGTGACGCACCCGGAGGACTACCGCTGCGCCAAATGCGGCGGCCATCTGGAGGTACAGCTGCCCAAGGGCGGAGCGCGGGAAACATGACGCAGGAGCGTTATGAGGCGCTGGCGGGTCCCCTGCGCCGCCGTCCCCGGCTGCTGGCGGCGCTGAAGCTGGGCAACCGGGCGCTGACAGGTCTGTGCTATGTGCTCTATCCGCTGCTGCTGTTCCTGCTGTATCGCGCGGAGGACGGGCGGCTGCTGCGGTGCGTGCTTGTACCGGCGGTCTCTTTTGCACTGCTCAGTGTGTTTCGCCATGTGGTCAATGCGCCGCGTCCTTATGAGCTGGGGATCGATCCGCTGTTCGGGAAGAAACGCTGCGGCCATTCCTTTCCCAGCCGCCATGTGTTTTCTGTCTTTGTCATTGCCATGACGTGGGGATATATCGTCCCCTGGATGGGTGGGGCGCTCATGATTGCTGGGGCGCTTTTGGCGGCGCTGCGTGTGGTGGGCGGCGTCCATTTTCCGCGAGACGTGTTTGCCGGCGCGCTGACGGGCGTTGCCGCCGGAGGGATCGGATTCTATCTGATCTGACCGGATGGCTTGATAGACTTGATATTTGGCAGATCATACAGAAACGATACAGCGGACCCACATCGGACAAGATGCGGGTCCACTTTTTGCGGCGCTGCGCCTTGCGGCAGTGGGGGAAGTGTGGTATGATCGGGGGAAAGAAAAGGAGGGAAACGCGGTATGATGATCCGAAACTATCAGCCGTCCGACTGCCCGGCGCTGGCGGAGCTGTTTTGCAATACGGTCCACATGGCGAACGCGGCGGACTACACAAAGGAGCAGTTGGACGCGTGGGCGACGGGGGATGTGAACCTTGCCCAGTGGGACCAGTCCTTCCGCGCCCATTATAGTCTCGTTGCCCTGGACGGCGGGACCTTCATCGGGTTCGGCGACCTGGAGCGCCCGGGGTATTTGGACCGGCTGTACGTCCATGCAGACTATCAGCGCAGGGGCGTTGCGTCGGCGTTGTGTGACCGTTTGGAGGGCGCGGCGGCGGATCCGGTGACCACTCATGCATCCATCACGGCGCGGCCCTTTTTTGAAAAGCGGGGCTACCGTGTGGTACGAGAGCAGCAGGTCATGCGGCGGGGCGTACTGTTGACAAATTTTGTCATGGTAAAAGATCGCTGACGTGCCGCGCCGGGGAAAAGGGCGGGGGAACATCTCGTGCAAATTTCTTGACCCGCGGGCGTTTCCGCGATATAATAAAATAAGGTATGAATCATGCTCTGGCTCGTCTCGGAACGACGCCGGCAGGCAGAGGAGGCAAAACCATGTCATCTGCGCAGAAACCGGTCCTTGTAGCGCCCTGTTATGCGGCGGCGGCAGCTTTTTTGCTGTATGCGCTGCTGTTCCCGCTGTACCGTCCCGCGGATTACGCCGTCGCGGCGGCGGCGACGGTCCTTGTATTCGTCCTTGCGCTGGCGCTTTGCCGCAGCGGCGCAAAGAAGGCTGCGGCCAACGCGGTGCAGGAGGAAGCGCCGGCCCAGGCGTCCGCGGGCCAGACGGAGCTGGACAAGATGATGGCGGAGGGCGCCCGGGCCGTTGCGGAGATGAAGCGTTTGGACGAGAACATTGCCGATGAAAAGATCAGCGCGGATATTGTGCATCTGCATCAGACATCCGAGAAGATCTTTGAGTACGTCCGCGCCCATCCCGACAAGCTGGACGATATCCACAAGTTTATGAATTACTACCTGCCCACCACCATAAAGCTGCTCGACGCTTACGACCGCATGAGCGCCCAGGGGGTGTCCGGGGAAAATATCGACAAGACCCTCCGGCAGATCCGGGATATGATGGATACCATCGCCGGGGCATTTGACAAGCAGCTGGACGCCCTGTTCGGCGCAGAGGCGCTGGATATCTCCACGGATATCACGGTGCTGGAGAATATGATGGCCCGGGAGGGCCTTTCCGGCGAACAGATGAAAGCCGAACGCCCTGCGGAGGAGACGGACATCCGTTTGGAGCTGTAAGGGCTTTTGCAGAAAAAAGAGAATACAAAAGGAAAAATCAAACTATAGGAGGAAGAGATCATGGCTGATACCACGATGCCCAGTTTGACGCTGGAGCCTGAAAAAGAAGAGGCGGCTGCCGCTGCCGCCGTTGCCCAGGCGCCGGAGCCCGCGCCGGTCCTGAGCCTGGATCCCAACAGCGAGGCAATGCTTTCCGCTGCGCAAAAGAAGGAAGTCGAGCCTGTGGTGGTGGACGACAGTATGCTCACCGAGGACGAAAAGCGCCAGGTGGACGAGTTTTCCAAGAAGATTGACATCACGGATTCCAACCTCGTTTTGCAATACGGTTCCGCCGCGCAAAAGAGCGTTTCCAGCTTTTCCGAGAGCGCCCTGGGCAAGGTGCGCACGAAGGACTTAGGCGCGGTCGGTCAGGACCTGACGGAGCTGGTCGTGGAGCTGAAGGGCTTTGGAGAGGAAGATAAAAAGGGGTTTGGCCTGTTCAAAAAGACCCGCAGCAAGTTAGAGGTCATGAAGACCCAGTACGCCAAGGCGGAAACAAACGTGGAGAAAATTGCCCAGAATCTGGAAAACCATCAGATCGTTCTGATGAAGGACATCGCCATGTTCGATCAGATGTATGAACTGAACCTGAAATATTACAAGGAATTGACGATGTATATCATCGCGGGCAAGAAGCGTCTGGCCGAGGTGCGCGCCACCACGTTGGAGGAATTGCGCAAAAAAGCGGAGTCCACAGGCAAAGCGGAGGACGCCCAGGCGTATAATGATATGGTCCAGATGTGCGAGCGCTTTGAAAAGAAGCTCCACGATCTGGAGCTGACCCGCATCATTTCCGTGCAGATGGGTCCCCAGATCCGCCTGCTGCAAAACAACGATACGTTGATGGTGGAAAAGATCCAGTCCTCCCTGGTCAATACCATCCCCCTGTGGAAGAGCCAGATGGTGCTTTCCTTAGGGTTGGAGCACAGCCGCCAGGCCACGGCCGCCCAGGCCGCGGTGACGGAGACCACCAACGAGCTGCTGAAGAAGAATGCGGATATGCTGAAGATGGGCACCATTGCCACCGCGCGGGAGGCGGAACGCAGCATCGTGGATATCGAGACGCTCCAGCATACCAACGAGCAGCTGATCTCCACATTGGACGAGGTGCTGAACATCCAGCGCGACGGCGCCGCCAAGCGCCGGGCTGCCGAGGTGGAGCTGGGCCGCATCGAGGGCGAGCTGAAGCAGAAGCTGATGGAGCTGCATCGGTAAGGAAAGAAAGCCTGATCCCTGGGTTTCCCGAAAGGAGGCGCTTGCTTGCATATGTTTCAAAAGCGGCCTGTGGCCATCGCTGTGCTGATCGCGGCGGTTTTTGCCGGTATCCTGATCGGACAGCTGAAAAAGCCCTATGTCCCGCCTGCGAATGAAAATGGAATCCCCACAGAGTTTTCCTATGTGTATGACTATGCCGGCATTCTCAGTGATGATACGGAGCGGTACATTACCCGCGTGAACAATGGGTTGTACAGCCGTACCGGCGGGCAGATCGCCGTTGTCACGGTTTTGTCCTGTGACGGCGACCTGTACGATTATGCCATGACGCTGGGAGACGAGTTGGGTGTGGGCGACCGGAGCCGGGACAACGGGATCGTGCTGCTGCTGGATACGGAGCATGGAGACGACAGCATCAGCGGTGCGGCGGCCGTTCAGGGAGACGGCATCTGCTGGGATCTGACTGATGATGAGATCGACTGGATCCTTGTGACCTACCTTCAAGAGCCATTTTTCGATCATGAGTATGACGATGGTGTGCGCGCTACGGTGGACGCGTTTGTCGGCTGGTACGAAAGCTATTACGGCGTGACGGTCCTGCCCCAGGATACGGTGACGGCGCAGCCTGTGCCGGCGTACCGCCCTGTCAGTGCGGAAACGGCGGTGCTGTCCATTATCACTCTGCTGTTTGTGCTGTTTCTGGTGTGGTGGATTTTGGATTATATCCGCTACAGCAGTTACCGCCGGCGCTATTGGATGCCCGGTATGGGCGTACCGCCGGTGATCTACCGTCCGGTTTTCTGGGGCCGGCGTATGGGACGCCGTCCGCCCCCGCCTCCGCCGCCCCGTCCCCCAAGCGGCTTTGGCGGCGGCAGCTTTACCGGGCCTTCCCGCGGCGGCGGGTTTGGCGGCAATCGCGGCGGCGGGTTCGGTGGCGGCAACTTTGGCGGACCTTCCCGCGGCAACAGCCGTGGCGGCGGGGTCGGCGGCAATCGCGGCAACGGGTTCGGCGGCGGCAACTTTGGCAGCGCTCCCCGCGGCGGGAGCCGTGGCGGCGGCT
>CANSLL010000024.1 GCA_947647695.1 uncultured Clostridia bacterium
ATGTCCCGCCGGATATTGTGGTGCCCATCAGCGAATCGCTGAATCAGGAGTTCAATACGGATTTTCGCATGGGGAGCATATTGAACCCGGGGGTGGACAAAGAAAAGCAGTAACGGTCCCTTTGTGACCGAAAAAGGAAAAGGAGTGTGTCGTATCTATGGCAGATTTTTTCCGCAGATTACCAGTCTATCTTTTGCTGGATTGTTCCGGTTCCATGATGGGCGAACCGATCGAGGCGGTGCGCCAGGGCGTAAAGGCGCTGTTGTCTGAGCTGCGGGGAGATCCCCAGGCGTTGGAGACGGCGTATTTGTCTGTGATCACCTTTGACAGCCAGGCCCGCCAGATCATGCCCTTGACGGAGCTGATGCAGTTCCAGGAGCCGGAGATCAAGGCCAGCGGCGCCACGGCCCTGGGCGGCGCGCTCAGTGTGCTGATCGACTGTATCGATCAGGAGGTGCGCAAGTCCACGGAGACCCAGAAGGGCGACTGGCGTCCCCTGGTGTTTATTCTGACAGACGGTTCGCCTTCGGATATGGAGGAGTTCAACAAGGCCGTGGCGCGGCTGAAGGACGTGAAGGTGGCCAATATCATCGCCTGTGCCGCCGGCTCCAAGGCGGATACGACCTACCTGCGGCAGATCACGGAGAACGTGCTGATGATGAATACCTTGTCTGCCGGGGATATGGCCCAGTTCTTTGCGTGGGTCTCCGGCTCGATCAAGATGTCTTCTAAGAGTGTGGACGCCAAACCCGGCGGCCCGATCGAGCTGCCGCCTCCGCCCCAGGGCTTTGTGGTGGTACCCTGATGAACGGGGAGGAGCGGGCAGAAGGATTGGCGCTGGACGGCTTCGGAAAGCGGCCGGATCACGCGCTGATCGTGCGGGAAGCCGCGGAGTTGGCTGTTTTTTTGGAGAACGCTGCG
This sequence comes from uncultured Clostridia bacterium, assembly GCA_947647695.1. Taxonomy (GTDB): domain Bacteria; phylum Bacillota; class Clostridia; order Oscillospirales; family Oscillospiraceae; genus Pseudoscillospira. The sequence continues at coordinate 922 of CANSLL010000024.1, forward strand.
GCTGAGGTAAAGACGCCGAAAAGCGCCGGGAGCACAGATGCTCCCGAAGAGACGCCGGATGCCGGAACGCCTGCGCCGGCGACGGGGAGCATGGAGGACGCCGCTCCGGCGTCCCGGGAGGGCGGCGCATTGGGCGCTGCCGGTGAAACCGCGCCGCCGGAAGAAGAAACACGCGGCGGGGAGCATGAGACCCTACATAGCGCAATATGCGAAGCGGTCGAGGAGCACGCTGCCGGGACAGCAGAGCCCGGCGTTCCGGCCCGGACGGAGGAGCCGCCCCAGGTGTCCGGCGGCGGTGAGGGCGGACCCGCGGAAGAGCAGCCGCAGGAGCCGGTGAGAGCGCTGACCAACGAAGAGGTCACCGAACATACGGCGGGGCTGTGGAAGTATTTCCCGGTGCCGGATACGGAGCCGGAGCCGATGCCGGAATACCTCAGCAGTACGTTGGAATACCCCGGCAGCCGGATCATTGCCGCCCGCGTGCGGGGCAAAAAGCACAAGCACGAGGGGACGAACTGCGACGACTGGTATGAAACGGCCCATTACGGGGATATCACCTTTATCGCTGTGGCAGACGGCGCGGGATCGAAGAAATTTTCCCGGGTCGGCGCGCGGGAATCCTGCAGAGCGGCGGTGGGGTATCTGGTCAAGACCTTTGGCGAGACATTGGCGGCCCAGCCGTCGCTGCGGGAAGCGGCGGCACTGCCGTTGGCTGATGCAACTTGTATACAGGCCTGCGGTACGCTGGCACGGGTCGTGCAGCAGTCGGTGGTCAAGGCCGGCGCGGCTGTGGAGGCGGCGTATTATTCCAGGGCTGCGGACCCGGCCTATACCGCCGTGCTGAAACGGGACCTGGAGTTTAAGGACCTTTCGGCGACGCTTTTGCTTGCCGTGCTGATCCCGATGGGCAAGGAGACGAAGGAGCGCCTTGTCATCACCTGCCAGATCGGGGATGGCATGATCGCGCTGCTGGATACCGCGGGGGAATTTGCATCCTCTTTGAAACTGATGGGTAAGGCAGACAGCGGCGACTTTTCCGGGGAAACGGAGTTTTTGACTTCCCCCCAGATGAAGCAGCTGGAGACGCTCCAGAGCAGGACGAAGATCTCCCGGAGCGCCGCGGATCTGGTGTTTGTGATGACCGACGGCGTGTCGGACGACTATTTTCCCAATGAAACGGAGCTGCGGCGCCTGTATTTTGACCTGGTGGTCAATGGCGTATTGCCGGGCAAAGACGCGGCGCCCGGCCTGACGGCGATCACGCCCGAACAGGTGCGCCTGCTGCGCAGGCTGCCCGAGGCGCCGGTCTATCCATGGGTCAACGACCGGGAGGTCCAGGTGGCGGTGCAGTACACCAGGCGCATCTGCGAAGCTGTGGAGCTTTCCATGGAAGAGATCTGGCGGGACAGCGCCGTGCTGAGCCTGGCCGGAACGGAACTGGCCGGACGCGTCCCGGCAGAGAACGCCGGGGAACGGCTCAAGATCTGGTTGGATAATTATGTGGAACGCGGTTCCTTTGACGACAGGACGCTGGTGATCGCGCAAATGTAAGGAGGCGGCTCTATGGGTCTGGCAGAAGCCACGTTGACAGACGGCAGAAAACTCTCCTATGTGATCAAGGACAATCCGCCGCGGGGCGGGATGAAGCATACCTATTTTGCCCCCGATAAATCTTACGTCGTGCAGTTTTTCAACAACCCCGAGATCGCGCGGGACCCGAATATCCATAAACGCCTGGAGGCGATCATCGGCAAGTACAATCCCACCCTTTCCGAGGCGGCGGGCGGCGCACGGGGCAACAGCGAGGCGATGGCCCGGTATTTTTCCAACAGCTTCTGCTGGCCGACGGCCATTGTGCGCGAGCCGGAGTTCGGGATCGTGTGCCCTGCGTATCCGGCGAATTTCTTTTTCCGCCAGGACGCATCGGAGGTTTTGGAGCTGTGGGGAAAGGACAAGCGCAGCAACTGGTTCACCTCGCGCAACCGGCGCTTTTTGCAGCCCAAGGAGCTGGGAGATTTCCGCTCCATGCTTCAGATGTCCATCGTCCTGGCCCGCGCCATCCGCCGGATGCATCAGGCGGGCCTGGCCCATTCCGATCTTTCCTGCAACAATGTCCTGATCGACCCCCAGACAGGCAGCTGCGTCGTGATCGACATCGACTCCCTGGTGGTCCCCGGACTGTTTCCCCCCGAGGTCGTCGGGACCCGGGGTTATATCGCCCCGGAGGTCATGGAATCCATGTCGCTGCCCTTTGGGGACCCAGAGCGGAAGCTGCCGTGTGCGTATACGGACCTGCACGCCTTAGCGGTGCTGCTGTATGAGTATCTGTTGCTGCGCCATCCTTTGCTGGGACCGAAGATCTTTTCCGCGGACTCCCCGGAGGAGGACGATTATCTGGCCCTGGGGCCGAAGGCGCTGTTTATCGAAGATCCCAAAGACCAGAGTAACCGGCCGGACGATCTGGGCGTGACAATCGGCGATCTTGGCCCCGCCCTGGAGGAGCTGTTCCTGCGCGCCTTTGTAGATGGGCTGCATCATCCGAACGCGCGGCCCACGGCCATGGAGTGGGAGAAAGCGCTGGTGAAGACCTGGGATCTGCTTCATCCCTGTGAAAACCCGGATTGCGCGGCGAAATGGTTCGTGCTCCACGACACGGCGCATCCCGTCTGCCCCTTTTGCGGACATCCCGTCCGCAAAGACAGGATCGTGCGGCTGCATTTGAAAAGCCAGCTCCGGGGCAGCGCGGGACGCTGGGCCGGGGCAGGGGAGGTCAACGTATATCACAACATGCCCCTGTTTCGCTGGCATCTGGTGGCCAATACGTTCCCGGATGAAAAGGCGGACCGCACCATGCTGGCATATGCCTGCCGCTACGGAGACCAGTGGCTGCTGGTCAACCACGGGGTGCGGGGCATGAAGTCTCCCGGCGGCAGTCTCGTCCCTGAGGGACAAGCCCTTTTGCTCAAGGACGGCGCGGTGTTTTTGGCGTCGGGGGAGGAAAAGGGGCTGTTGATCGAAGTTTCCTGCGGAAAGTAAACGTCGCGGCTGCGGCGGAAAAGACGCAGATCAGATAAGAAAACGCTCTTGCGGGGAGCGGGAAAATCAAACAACGGAAAGGAAAACAGAGCAAAGATGAAACGAAACGGTTTAACAATGCAGGAAGTGGAGGAAAGCCGAAAACAGCACGGCGCGAATACGCTGACGCAGATCCCGCCGGATCCGCTGTGGAAAAAGATCCTGGAGGGCTTCAAGGACCCCATGATCCTGATCCTGCTGGTGGCGCTGGTGGTGCAGGTGGTCCTGTTTTTCCTGGGCCAGGCGGAATGGTTTGAGCCGGTCGGTATTTTGATCGCCATCATGATCGCCAACGGCGTTGCCTCTGTGAGCGAGAGCAAGCAGGAGGGCAAAGCGTCGGCGTTGAAGGCGGAGGAGGAAGCCAAGGAGACGGCGAAGGTCATCCGCGACGGCGTGCTGACGGAGATCCATGTCAGCGAGGTCGTAGTGGGCGATCTCGTGTATCTCCAGGCGGGGGACAAGATCCCTGCCGACGGCGAGATCGTGGAGGGCGCGGTCAAGGTCGACCAGGCGAGCCTGAACGGCGAGACGGAGGAAGCGGAAAAGATCCCCATGCCCGAAGGCGGCAGCTATGAAATCAAAGACCTGCTGAACAAGCATTACGCCTATCGCGGCACCGTCGTGTGCGGCGGCGAGGCTTATATGGAGATCAAGGTTGTCGGCGACCGGACGCTGTTCGGCGAGCTGGCGCTGGAGGTTCAGGAGGACACCCGCGCCACGCCGCTGCAGATCAAGCTGGCCAAGCTGGCCAAGCAGATCTCCACCTTCGGTTATGTGGGCGCGATCGCCATTGTAGTGGGCATTCTGGCGAAGACGCTGCTTTCCGGCGCCATGCCCGGCGATATCTACGAATGGATCCGTCTGGTGATGGATGCCGTTACCGTGGCGGTCACGATCATCGTCTGCGCCGTACCGGAGGGCCTGCCCATGCTCACCTCCATCCTGCTGTCCTTCCAGAGCCTGCGCATGGCCAAGGACAACGTCCTGGTGCGCAAGATCAACGGTCTGGAGACGGCAGGCAGTTTGAGTATTTTGTTCAGCGACAAGACCGGCACCATCACCGAGGGCCGCCTTTCCGTAGTGGAGCTGTCCACGGGCAACGTCAAGGTATATGACGCGCTGAAGAACATGCCTGCGGCTTTGGCGGTGGATGTGGTAACGGGTATCGGCGTGAACAACAGCGCCGTAGCCAGCGGCGGCAATATCATCGGCGGCAACAGCACGGACCGCGCGCTGATGTCCTTCCTGGTGGATTCCGACGCGGTGAGCGCGCTGAGCAAAGAGGATGTGCGCAATTTCAACGCCTTTGATTCCAATAAGAAAAGCTCTAGCGTCACCTTGATACGGGATGGCAAGAGCGTCACCTACGTCAAGGGCGCGCCAGAAAAGATTATCGAAAAATGCACCCGTTATATCGACGAGAATGGGGAAGTCAAGGAGCTTGTGGAGAAAAATTATCTCACCAGCTATATGGATACCCAGGCGGGCCGCTCCATGCGCCTGCTGGCCGTGGCCAAGGCGGACGGGGAGGAGGATGATGCGGACCTGACTCTGGTGTGTGTCATCAGCATCCGCGATAACGTCCGCAAAGAAGCAGTGGATGCCATCCGGGAGGTCCGCAATGCCGGGATCCAGGTAGTCATGGTCACCGGCGACCGCAAGGAGACCGCTGTGGCGATCGCCCGGGAAGCGGGCCTGCTCACCGGCAGTGACGACGTTGCCCTGACCTCTGCGGAAATGGCGGAAAAGACCGACGAGGAGCTCAAAGCCCTTCTGCCCCATCTGAGAGTCGTCTCCCGCGCGTTGCCTACGGACAAGAGCCGTCTGGTGCGCGTGGCCCAGGAGCTGAACTTGGTGGTCGGTATGACCGGCGACGGCGTGAACGATTCCCCGGCGCTGAAAAAGGCGGACGTGGGCTTTGCCATGGGCAGCGGCACCGAGGTCGCCAAGGAAGCCGGCGATATCACGATCATGGACGACAATTTCTCCTCCATCGAAAAGGCGATCCTTTATGGCCGCACGATGTTCAAGAGCATCCGCAAGTTCCTGATCTTCCAGCTGACAGTCAATGTGGCCGCCGTGCTGACCTGCTTTATCGGCCCGCTGATGGGCGAGAACGTGGTCATGACGGTGATTCAGCTGCTGCTGGTCAACCTGGCCATGGATACCCTGGCGGCAATCGCCTTCGGCAGCGAACCTGCGCTTCAGGAATATATGAAGGAAAAACCGATCCCGCGCACGGCTGGCATCATCAGCAAAGAGATGCTGGTGGAGATCGTCATCGGCGCGCTGTACATCACCTTCATCTGCCTGAGTATCCTGTTCCTGCCCTTTGTGCGCGATTTGTTCGGCGACGTGGATACGACATACCTTAAATCCGCGCTGTTTGCGACCTTTATGATGGCAATTACCTTCAACGGCTTTAATGCCCGTACCAGCCATATCAATCCCTTTGAAGGCCTGGGGCGGAACCGAAATTTCCTGCTGGTGATGCTTGCCATTTTTGCCATGCAGTTTGTCTTTGTCACCTTCGGCGGCCCGGTCCTCAGCGTGGAGGCCCTCAGCCCGATGTCGTGGCTGATTTGCCTGGTGCTGGCGTTCCTGGTCATTCCCATTGATATGGTGCGTAAAGCCGTCATGCACAGATCTCGTGATTAAGCAGCAAGGCCTGCTCAATTAAATTACTATCATTAGGAGGAATTTACTATGGCAGTTAGTTTGACAAAGGGTCAGAAGGTCGATTTGACCAAAGGCAATCCCGGACTGAGCAAGCTGGTCGTCGGCCTGGGCTGGGATACGAACCGGTATGACGGCGGCGCAGATTTCGATCTGGATGCTGCAGCCTTCCTGCTGGACGGTACCGGTAAAGTCACCGGCGATGCGGATTTCGTCTTTTACGGCAACCTCAAGCACGCTTCCGGCGCTGTGGAGCATTTGGGCGACAACCTGACCGGCGAAGGAGACGGCGACGACGAGCAGATCAAGATCAACCTCAGCGCCGTGCCGGCTAACATCGAAAAGATCGATTTTACCGTTACGATCTACGACGCCGAGGCGCGCCGCCAGAATTTCGGACAGGTCTCCAACGCGTTCATCCGCGTGGTGGATGAGAGCAATAACACCGAGCTGGTCCGTTTCGACCTGGGCGAGGACTTCTCCATCGAGACCGCGGTGGTCGTGGGCGAGCTGTACCGCAACAACGGCGAGTGGAAGTTCAACGCCATCGGCAGCGGCTTCCAGGGCGGTCTGGAGGCGCTGTGCCGCAACTACGGCGTAAACGTCTGAGCCGCGCGAGGGAAGGACCATGGCTGTTGAACTGAGAAAGGGCCAAAAGGTCAGCCTTGAGAAAAAGGGCGCGTCCCTGGGAGAGATCCTCATCAATCTCAACTGGAGCCAGCCGGTGAAGAAGGGGTTCTTTGGTCCGAAGCCTCAGCCCATCGATTTGGATCTCGGCTGCCTCTTTGAATTGCAGGATGGTACGAAGGGCTGTGTGCAGGCGCTGGGCAACGCCTTTGGCAGTCTGACCAACCCGCCCTACATCGCCCTGGACGGCGACGACCGCACCGGAAATGCGGCCGGCGGCGAGAATATGCGGGTCAACGGCGCGATGGTGCCGCAGATCAAGCGCATCTTAGTGTATACGTTTATTTACGAAGGCGCCGCCAACTGGCGCGAAGCCAACGGCGTTGTCACCGTGCGCTGCCCCGGCAGCGAGGATATCATCGTTCGTATGGACGAATACGGCAGCAGTCAGGGGATGTGCGCCATCGCGCTGCTGGAAAACGCCGGCGGCGGCACGCTCAGTGTGGAAAAGATCGTGCAGTTTTTCGACAATCACGTTCCCATGGACCACGCGTTCGGCTGGGGCCTGCGCTGGGCTGCCGGCAGAAAATAAGTGGTACAACAGGGCAGATTTAATTCATTTTTGATCCTTTTCCATCTCCCGCCGCGTTCGCGGCGGGAGATGGAAAAGGGCGCTTTCCCCGCGAGAGGGGACGACTCTATTTTGGCGCCTTTGTGGCGCAGGGGAGGTATGTGATGAAGTACGAAATCTTGCACCAGGATGCGTTTCCTGTGATTCAGTGCGATTTGCAGTATGGGGAAACGATCCAGGCGGAATCCGACGCCATGATCACCATGTCTGCGACCTTGGATGTAAACGGTTCGATGAATGGCGGCATCCTGGGAGGCATTGCCCGGCGCGTCCTTGCCGGCGAGAGTTTTTTCTTCCAGACGATCACCGCCAGCAGGGGACCGGGCAGTGTGCTTTTGGGCCATCCCGCGCCCGGCGGCATTATTGATGTAGAACTGGACGGCAGCTACAGCCTGCGCGTGCAGAAGGACGGCTTTCTGGCTGCAACGGATGGCATCACGGTGAATACGGCGGTGCAGAATTTGACCCAGGGCCTGTTTTCCCGCGAGGGATTCTTTGTGGTCAATATCAGCGGCCGTGGTACGGTGTTCCTCAGCAGCTACGGCGCGATCCATGCGATCAATCTGGAGGACGGCGAGGAGGTCATCATCGACAACGGCCACCTGGTCGCCTGGCCGGATTATATGCAGTACCGCATCGAAAAGGCGTCCAACGGCTGGATCTCCAGTGTGATGTCCGGCGAATGCCTGGTCTGCCGCTTCCGGGGGCCGGGCGTGGTTCTGATCCAGACGCGCAACCCCGGCGGTCTGGCCCAGTGGCTGCGGCGTCTGCTGCCCAGCAGTTAAGCGCGCATTTGAAAAAAATTCAGAGGAAAAATTAAAAAAGTAAGGAGTGTTTTACGATGTCTGTCAATCTGCAAAAAGGTCAGAAAGTGGAACTGCGCAAAAGCAACGGCGGCGAGCTGCGCCGTGTTATGGTGGGCCTCGGCTGGGATGAGGTCAAGCGCAAGGGCGGCTTTTTCGCGCCCAAGCCCCAGGATATCGACTGCGATGCGTCCGCCTTTGTCTGTGCCAACGGTCATCTGATGGGGCCGGAGGATGTGGTCTATTTCGGCAACCTGCAGCATGGCTCCGGCGCGATCCGCCATATGGGCGACAACCTGACTGGCGCCGGTGAGGGCGACGACGAGCAGGTCTTTGTGGACCTGATGAACCTGCCCGCAGTGTACGACAAGGTGGTTTTCGTGGTCAATATCTATCAGGCGATGGAGCGCCGCCAGCATTTCGGCATGATCCAGAACGCGTTCATCCGCATCTGTGACGCGGAGACCAATCAGGAGCTGTGCAAATACAATCTTTCCGAAAATTATGACGGGAAAACCGCCATGGTTTTTGGCGAGCTGTACCGGCATAACGGCGCATGGAAATTCAATGCCATTGGGCAGCCCACCCAGGATAACAGCGTGGGTGATCTGGCCAAGCGGTTCATCTGAGCTTGAGGTGACGGTATGGGTGTGAATTTAGCCAAAGGCCAGCGCGTCAGCCTGGATAAAAGCATGTCCATGGCCCTGGTAGGCTTGGGCTGGGACATCAACCAATATGACAGCGGCGCGGATTTCGACCTGGACGCCTCGGCCTTTTTGCTGGGTGCGGACGGCAAGGTGCGTAAGGATGAGGATTTCATTTTCTACGGCAACCTGAAAAGCGCCGACGGTGCGGTCCGCCATACCGGCGATAACCTGACCGGCGAAGGCGACGGAGACGACGAGGTTCTGATCATCGACTTTACCAAGGTTCCTGCCGACGTACAAAAGATCGCCATTACGGTGACGATTTATGAGGCGCAGCAGCGCGGCCAGAATTTTGGTCAGGTGTCCAACGCTTATGTGCGCGTGGCCCGTATGGCCAATGAGAACGACATGGCGGGCAGCGAGGTGCTGAAGTTCGATCTGGTGGAAGAGTTCTCCATTGAGACGGCGCTGGTCGTCTGCGAGATCTACCGCAACAACGGCGACTGGAAGTTCAACGCTGTGGGCGCGGGCTACCAGGGCGGCCTGGAAGCGCTGTGCAGGAGCTTTGGCGTAAACGTATAAGGCAGCTGAACAGTGCGGCGGGGGACCGGGTTCCGCCCGGTCCCCTTTTTTGACGGCGGGAAACAGCCCGATTTTGGGAAATGAGGCGATAGTATGAGCAAGCTGCAAGAGGAATTCGACCGCGGAACGGGAGACTTGATCCTACCGCCGGGGGAATATGAGGGCCCCTTGACGGTGAACCGCCCCTGTACGATCGACGGCAGCATGTCCACGCTGTGGGCGGGCTGTGGGCCGGTGCTGGTCATCAATGCTCCGGGCGTGACGGTAAAAAACCTGCGCGTGGAGATCATAGGCACGTTGGCGGACGGCCCTGCCGGGACGGCGATCCAGACGGACGACCCGCATACGCGTTTGCAGCAGGTGGAGGTACACGGAGCGGTGACGGGGCTTGCGGGGGAAGCCGAAAATTGGCAGGTGCCCAGGGTGATCGCTCTGGGCGCGTTTGCGGCGGGGACGGAAAATACCTTCTCGTTCGAGCTGGACGCGCCGGCTGACGCTGTTCTGACCCATAAAATGAAAGAAATCGAGATCACGCCCCAGCAGCTGCGCCGGGGGAAAAATACGGTTCTTGTAAAGACCGGCAGTATGCGGGACAATATGATCCTCTATGGCGAGCTGCTGCTCCAAACGTCTGTGACGAGGCGCATCTATCTTACGGGGAAGGCGCAGCAGGACGCGCCGGAGCATCATGCCCAGCCCCCGGTAACGGGAGAGCTGCCTGTTTCCGAGCCGCTTCAGGTGGAGCCGCCCCAGGAGGTCATCGCCCCGGCGGTGGAGGATGCAAAGGTTCCGGTGCTGCGCCGCGGCCAGCGCGTTTCCGCAAAGGAGATGGAGACGGGAACGCTCAAGATCGCCTATGACCAGCGGGGCGTGAAGGAGCCCATCGAGATGGACGGATACGTCTTTTTGCTGGCCGGGAACGGCAAGGTGCAAAAGGACAGCGACCTGGTCTTTTTCGGGAACCCGGAGTCGGAGGAACAGGCGGTGCGCATCTGCGCCGCGGGGGACGCTCCGCTGGTGTTGGCGGAACTGGCCAAAGTCCCGGCCTGGGTGGAGCGGATCGCCGTATGCTATTCGATTTACGGCGACGATCCCCGGCAGAACTTTTCCCTGGTCCGGGAGCCCGCCATCCGCATATTCCATGGGGAAGCGGAGCTGTACCGGTTCCCTCTGGCGGAGCTGGAGGCGGAAAAGACCGTTGTGGCGGCGGAGATCTACCGCTATAAGGGCGAGTGGAAGATGAATTTTGTCGGGGCAGGTTACCACAGCGGCCTGCGGCAGCTGTGTGAAGGTTATGGGGTAGAAGTGGAATGAGAGTCAACCAGATCAAAGATGCGATGGCGCCGTACAAAGTTGGCGGCTTGCTGTATACGCCTGCAATCCGCGCCGATATTGCGGATAAGATCGCGGGACACGCCTATCCCTGTTTGACCTCCGTGGCCTTTTGCCTGGAGGATTCCATCCGGGACGACGCCCTGGAGCAGGCGGAACAGGAGCTGAAACGGGCGCTGCTGGCCATTGCGGCCCAGGAGCTGCCCGCGGAGGAGCTGCCGCTGCTGTTCGTGCGCATCCGCACGCCCCAGCATCTGAAAAAGGTACATGAGCTGCTGGGCGATGCGGAGGAGCTGCTGGCGGGTTATATCCTGCCGAAGTTCGATCTTTCCAACGCCGAGGCCTATACCAATTTGATCGGCGCGCTGAATATCCGGCGGGAAAGGCCGCTGTATATGATGCCGATCCTGGAGAGCAAGATGATTGCCGACCTGAGCGGGCGGAGCTCCGTATTGTTGAAGATCCGGGAGATCCTGGATGCCGGCGGGGAATATGTGTTGAACGTCCGCGTGGGCGGCAACGATTTCAGCAATCTCTACGGGCTGCGCCGGACGGCGGAGCAGAGCATCTATGACACCGGCGTGATCCGCGATATCCTCATTGATATCCTGAATATGTTCGCGGTGGATTATGTGGTCTCCGGCCCGGTATGGGAGTATTTCGGCACGGACCCGGAGGACGCCTGGGCCCAGGGATTGCGCAGGGAGTTGGCCCTGGACCGGCTGAACGGCTTTTTGGGCAAGACTGCCATCCATCCCTCCCAGCTGCCGCTGATCTACGAAAGCATGAAGGTCAGCCGCGAGGACTACGACGACGCCATGAGCGTGCTGGACTGGTCGCTGAACGGTTTGGCCGTGGCCCGGAGCCAGGGCGGTTCCCGGATGAACGAGGTAAAGTGCCACAGCAAATGGGCACAGCGCATCGCCATCCTGGGCCAGCTTTACGGCATCCGGGAGAAGTGATAAAGAAGTGATAAAAAAGGATGGGGGGACCGGATATGGAGGCTGTGGAGTATACTGCCCGGACGATGCTACGGCTTGCCAAACGGCGGAATAATAAAAAACGGACGTATCTGCTTGTCAACCCGCTCCAGGGAAAGCATCTGCCGGTCAGCCCCACGGTATCCCTGACGATGATGGAGCATTTTGGCCGCCGGCTTGCGGCGCGCTGTCCGGGGACGAAGCTGGTCATCGGTTTTGCGGAGACGGCCACCGCTGTCGCCGCCGCCGCGGCGCGGTGCGCCGGCGAAGACTGTATCTATATCCATACGACGCGGGAGGAAAGCGCCGCCGTTAAAAATTGGATCTGTTTTCAGGAGGAGCACAGCCACGCCGTGGAGCAGAAGCTCTGCGGCGATTCCCTTGCCCGATGGAGCGCGGCTTCTCCCGAGATCTTGCTGATCGACGACGAGCTGTCCACGGGAAAGACCATGCGCAATATCGCGGTACAGCTGCGCGCGGCGTTCCCGGAGCTGGAAAGCAAGCCTTTTGCCGCTGCGTCCCTGCTCAACCGGCTCACGCCGGAGCACAGTGCTCGGCTGAGAGAGGCGGGGATCAGCGAGGAATACCTGCTCAAGCTGCCTCTGACGGATTATACCGAGGCGGTGGCGGGTTATGATATCGTTCCGGCGGAGCCGCCGGAACAACAGGGAGCACAGGCCGCTGTGGAGGTCATGGACACCTGTGCGCCGCTTCAGGACCCCCGCCGCGGCGTGACGGCCGGTCCTTATGCGGCCCACTGTGAAGTCGTGGCCGCAGCTGCCGTAGCCGCCGTCCGGGAGCAGCTCCCGCGCCATGGGCGCGTGCTGGTGCTGGGTACGGAGGAGTGCATGTATCCTGCCCTCGTGCTGGGGAAGGCAATCGAGGAAACGCACATTGCCGTCGCTGTCCGTTGTCACGCGACGACGCGCAGCCCCATCGGTATCTGCACCCAGCCGGGGTATCCCATCACCAGCGGCGTCAGGCTCCCCGGTTTTTACGACGCCGCGCGGGAAACGTACCTTTATCAGTTGGATGCCTACGATCTTGCCATCGTGCTGACAGATGCGGCGGAACCGTCCCGGGAGGCCCTGGACGGCCTTGCCCAGGCGCTGGGGCAGTCCGGCTGCGGCAGGCTGATCGTGTTACGGGGAGGAAATCATGTTTAGTACTTATCGGGCGGAGGATGTCACACTGCTGCTGAAGGATATCTCTGGCCTTGTCACGCCCATGGGAACCAAAGAGCGGGAGGCGCGTATCCAGAGCGGCGTTCACTATTCGGAGATGCTTCCTTTGGAGTATGAACCGTCGGAGGCATATTTGCAGACGTATTACGACGCCCTGTCCCGCTATGCGCCCATGACGGCGGAGGCAGCCGCGCGGGTAGCGGAGCGTATCTGGGCGGAAAAGGGAAAGGATGCGGTCCTCGTCTCTCTGGCGCGGGCGGGTACTTCCATCGGCGTGCTGATCAAGCGGTACCTCCGGGAAACGTATCATATGGAGGCAGCCCATTATACCGTTTCCATCATTCGCGGCAAGGGCATCGACCCGAACGCCATGACCTATATCCTGGCGCGCCACCGCCCACAGGATATCCAGTTCGTGGACGGCTGGACGGGGAAGGGCGCCATCCAGCGGGAGCTGGACCGGGCGATGGAGGCGTATCCCGGCGTGGATGCGGGACTGGCGGTGCTGTCCGATCCCGCTTATGTTGCGGCGAAATGCGGCACCCATGACGATTTCCTGATTGCCAGCTCCTGCTTGAATTCCACAGTGTCCGGGCTGTTGAGCCGGACGTTTGAGCGAAAAGACATCATCGGACCGGAGGATTTTCACGGGGCGATGTTTTACCGGGACCTGCAAAGCCAGGACCTGACCTATCAGTTCATCGACACGGTCGCCTGTGAGTTTCCTGCGCCCGGTACGCTGGCGCCGCTGCCGGAGCCAGCGGTGGAGACCACGGGGATGGACGAGGTGCGCGGACTGTGCCGGGCCTTCGGGATCGAGGATATCAACCTGGTCAAGCCCAGCATCGGCGAGGCGACCCGCGTCCTGCTGCGCCGCGTGCCCTGGAAGCTGCTGGTGCACAGCCTGAACGACCCGGAGCATTTGGGGCACTTGTATCAACTGGCAAAGGAGAAGGGAGTGGAGGTAGTTGAATACCCGCTGCATCACTACCGGGCCTGCGGCCTGATCCGCTCTCTGGCAGATCAATGAGCAGGGAGAAACTTTTGGCGTGTGATCTGGACAACACGCTGATCTACTCTTATCAGAAAAAACAGCCGGGGGATGTCTGTGTGGAATGGCTGGAGGGCCGGGAGCAGAGCTTTATGTCTCCCAAGGCGTACCGTCTGCTCCGCCGGGTATGCGCGTTCCTGGTTCCGGTTACGGCCCGCTCCATTGCCCAGTATCAGCGCATCCGCTGGCCGGAAGGGTGTACCCCTGCGTGGGCGGTGACCACAAACGGCGGCGTCCTGCTGCGCTGCGGCGCGGTGGAAGAAGAATGGCGTCAGGCATCCTTGACGGCGTCAGCCCCTTGGCACGATGAGCTGGAACGGATCTACGCATATCTTGCGGCTCAGGGGACATACCGCAGCTGCCGGATCGTGGATGGACTGTATACTTTTGCCGCCTGTGAAACGGCGGAACAGGCTGCCGCACAGAGCAGCATCCTTTGCGGGGAAACGTCCCTGACCGTGGAGGTATCCGGGCGGAAGCTGTATTTTCTCCCTCCGGCGTTGCATAAAGGGGCGGCGCTGGAGCGTCTTCGCTGCCGGATGGACGCTCGCTTCGTCTATTGCGCCGGAGACAGCGTCATGGATGTGCCGATGCTGTGCGCGGCGGACCTGGCCATCGTGCCGGACGCGGCGCTGGCTGCCCAGGTGAAGGGCGTACCCACCGCCGTATGCGGCGCGGACAGGCGTTTTGAGGAATTCGTATTGGAGACGGCGCTGGATGCAGAGTGACGGCTTACTGCCGCTCCTATGCGGTATCGCACGGAGGAAGGGGAGTATGGAGCGGATGGAGAAAGAAGAAAGAACAAGGGTTTTGAGCCGGATGGAAGAGGAAAACAGGAAGAGACTGCTGGATCTGATCGAACGGATTCCCCATCGCGTACCGGAGGGGTGGGAGAAGGACACCTTTGCGGTGGGCGGCTTGCTGTACCTCGGTTTTTCCAATGTATGCACGGAAAAGTTGATCTCCATCTCCTCCCAAGGGCAGTGGGTCATAGACTGCGAGACAGGGGAGAAGACTCAGTGTGAAGAGAACTACGACGAAGAAGATCTTATTGCGTGTGCGGAGGCCATGGGGGAGGAGCTTGTGCCAGTCGCCGGGGAAGGCGGCGGCGGACTGCGGCGGTTTTCCCGGACAGGGGACGGTTTGGCCTTTGCCGCGCCGTGGTGGCCGAAGGAGCAGGTCATTTTTATGCCGGCGTATGCCTCGTGGTATCAGGACCCGGAAAAGTGCAGCGTCCTTTTCGACGATTACGAGCTCAGGGCCTTCGGTTTCAGTAGATGCGGGAATTATATGGCTGCCGGCAGCTCCCACACGCTGGAAATTTATCGGAAAGGGAAAAAATGATCCCTTTTGCCTTTTATGTTGATGGCTTTGAGTGCCGGCGCTTTCACGGATGCAGCGT
>CANSLL010000025.1 GCA_947647695.1 uncultured Clostridia bacterium
ACGATAAAAATCACCTGTCTGCAACAGCTTGCGCCACTCCTTATAAAATGCAATCGCACCCCTTCATGTCTTTTCATGATAAGTATACTTTAGCAAATTTACCTGTCTCGCGTCAATGTCGATTTGCACAAAGTTCTACCGGCATTCCCAAATTAAAAGTTGCTTTGCGCCAAATTTTATCATTTTCTTTGCCCTTTCCGGGAAATTTCCACAGAAAACCTTTCCTTTTGGTTCCCCCGCGGCTCTTTCACTATTCTATGCATTTTTTACGCAAAGGATACAGCGGCGCGCCTTTGTTTTTCTCCGGCGCGCCGCCATCATTACTTCAATTCCACCACGGTCACGCCGTCCTCGCCTTCGCCGAACACGCCCAGGCGGTATGCTTTCACATAAGGGTGGCGCTTGAGCTGCTGGTGCACGGCCTTGCGCAGCGCGCCGGTGCCCTTGCCGTGGATAACCGTCACCTGGGTCAGACGGCCCATCACCGCCTCGTCCAGAAACCGGTCCACGACGCATTCGGCTTCGTCCGTCATCATCCCGCGGATATCCAGCTCCATGGACGCGGCGGCGCGCATGGGAGCCGCCACGCCGCCCTTACGCAGCTGCGGCTGCGCCTTTTTTCCCTTGGGCGCGCCGGAGATCAGCTGCACCTCCTCCGCCTTTGCGTTGATTTTCAGCATCCCCGCCTGGAGCTGGAGGGTACCGTCCTTGTTGATCGCGGCCACCGTAGCGCGGGTCTTGACGCCGGGCAGCTCCACCGTATCGCCCACCTCGATGGGCCGCGCGTTTTCCCGCCGCGGCGCTTCCTCCTCGGGCTGGGACCGGAGCTTTGCCTCCGCCTCCTTCAGGCTTCCCATCAGGGCGGCGCGTTCGTCGTTTTCCTGTTGAATATCCCGCAGCTGTACCGCCTCGGCGCGCATCCGGTTCAGCTCCGCAAACACACGTTCGGCCTCGGCGCGGGCATCCTCCAAAATGTGGCGCGCCTCCTTCTCCGCCCGGCCCCGGATATTCTGCCTGGCCCGCTCCATCTGGTCGCGAAACTCCCGCGCCCGTTTGGCGTCGCTCTCGGCGCTCTGGCGCATCCGCTCCGCGTCCGTGCGGTCCTTTTCCATCGTTTGGCGCTGCTGTTCCAGCTGGGTCAGCACGTCCTCAAAGCGGATGCTTTCGCTGTTCATCTGCTCCTTGGCCCGCCGGATGACGGCCTCGTCCAGTCCCAGACGCTGGGAGATGGCGAAGGCGTTGGACTTGCCGGGGATGCCGATCAGCAACCGGTACGTCGGCCGCAACGTCTCCACGTCGAACTCGCAGGAGGCATTTTCCACCCCCGGCGTCGTCATGGCGAAGGTCTTCAGCTCCGCATAATGGGTGGTGGCTGCAATCTTTGCGCCCTTGTCCCGGGCGTCGCCGATGATAGCGATGGCCAGGGCCGCGCCCTCCACCGGGTCGGTGCCCGCACCCAGCTCGTCAAACAGGATCAGCGACCGGTCGTTGGCCTGACGCAGAATGTTCACGATGTTGACCATATGGGACGAAAACGTGGACAGGCTCTGTTCGATGCTCTGCTCGTCCCCCACGTCGGCCATCACGCACTCGAATACCGGCAAACAGCTGCCGCTGTCGGCGGGGATATGGAGGCCGCACTGGGCCATGACCGCCAGCAGTCCGATGGTTTTTAGGCTCACCGTCTTGCCGCCGGTGTTGGGACCGGTGATGACCAGAGTATCAAAGGCGCCGCCCAGCTCCACGGTGATGGGCACCGCCGTTTTTTTGTCCAGCAGCGGATGGCGGGCGTTGCGCAGGTACAGCCTGCCCCCCGGACCGCTCAGCTCCGGGCTGACGCCGCCCATGCGGTAGGACAGCTGGCCCCGGGCAAAGATCAGATCCAGCTGGACCAGCAGATCGTAATCCCACCGGATATCCTCTCCGATAGCCGCGGCCTCCTGGGAAAG
Source organism: uncultured Clostridia bacterium (assembly GCA_947647695.1). Lineage (GTDB taxonomy): Bacteria > Bacillota > Clostridia > Oscillospirales > Oscillospiraceae > Pseudoscillospira. The sequence goes on from CANSLL010000025.1 coordinate 1,950, forward strand.
GGATAGCAAAATGCGGTCAATCTCCTTTTTTTCCTTGGCTTCCAGCTCCTTCAGCTCGTTGTTCGCCTGAACCACGCCCATGGGCTCGACGAACACCGTCGCGCCCGAGGAGGACACGTCGTGGACAAGACCGGGAATCTCCGAACGGTGCTCCGCCTTCACCGGCACTACGAACCGCCCGTCCCGCTGGGTGACCAGGTTTTCCTGGAGCGCCTTGGAATAGGTGGGCGAGGAAATGATCTTTTGCAGGATCTGCCGGGATTTGGCGCTGGCGGCGCGCATATGGCGGCGGATATCCGCCAGCTCCGCGCTGGCGTTGTCGGCGATCTCGTTTTCCTCCGGGATCGCCTTAAAGATCTTTTCCTCCAAAAAACGGCCGCCGTGGAGGGCGCCGAACATGGTATCCAGCACCGTATCCCTGCCGCTCTCCTCTCCCCGGTACGCCTTGACCCGGCGGGCGGCCCGCAGGAGATGAGCGATATCCAGCAGCTCCCGGGTGTTCAGCATCCCGCCCCGGGCCGCCCGCAGCAGCGCCGCGGAAACGTCCTTGACCCCGGAAAAGGAGGGGCTGCCCTGGAGGCCCAGGAGCGTACAGGCCGCGTCCGTCTCCTGTTGCAGCCGCGCCACATCCTCCGGGTCCGTCTGAGGCGACAGGGCCAGAGCGCGCGCCTTCGCCGCCTCCGACACCGCCTGCTCCGCCAACAGCTGCAACACCTGGGGCAGCTCCAGCGTGCGGATAGATTTTTCAAACAATTCCTCTGTCATCGTCCGTTCCTCCTATGAAACGCCACACCGCAAGAAATCGTGGTGCATCCGCAACGCAAATGCACCACGCTCCGCTTTTGCCTGGGTTTACACGACCATGTTCCCGATCAGCAGCAAGACTGCCACCACCACAATTACGATCACATTGTTGCGATACGACCGAAACGCCTTGCCGTCCGTCTCGCCGGCCTTTTTCAGCGCGATCATCTGTCCCACGGCGCCGATCAGCCAGATCAGGCCAAAGGTCACCCATGCGCCCAGGGCCGTGAACAAGACGCGCTCCACCAGATTCTCCGCCTGCACAGCCATGCTGTTGCGCACCTCCAGGCCCGACATGATCAGCGTCGCACCCACGGTGACCACGCGGAAGGTCTTGCACAGCCACGCCAGCAGCGGCTCGTTGAGCCGCTCCACCCGCTTTTCCTGCCGCTCCAGCTTTTTGCGGCGGCGGGCCTCCCGCTCTTCCAATTCATGGGGATACCTTCCCGCTCCATCATTCAAACCCATATCTTTTTTCATCCTTTCTACTGTTCTGCGTCCTTTTGTGTACGATTTCTTTCCGCTCTATATTGCGCTTCATGAATGCGAAAACTCTTATAAAAATCCAATGTACGGAACCCCCGCTCCAGCTGGGCGGCGGTATAAGCCTCCGCTGCATCCGCCATGCGCCGCAGGGCGTCCCCCTCCAGGGAAAAGGCGTACAGCCGCTTCGGCGGACACGATACCACATGGCGCATGGCCTTCAGGGAATCTTCGCACAGGGGCATGGACAGTCCTTTGGGCCCGTTCAGGGCGCAGCCCTTACAGTGGAGCAGTCCCTGTACCACGTCCAGCATGGGGACCTCCGGCGCAGTCCTGCCGCAGACGGCGCAGCCGTCCAGCAGCGGTTCAAAACCGCTGAGGCTGAGCAGGCGCAGCTCAAAGGCCGCCTTGACCTGCTCCTGGGGCTTGTGCAGCGTCCCCAGGGCATACAAGGCGTTGAGCAGCAGGGGCAACAGTTCCGGCGCGGGGACGTCCTCCTCGGCCAGCAGCTCCGTCAGCTCGGCAAAATAGGACCCCAGGGCCAGCAGCTCCACGTCCCGGCGCACGCCGGAAAACAGCTCGATAGTGGCCGCCTCATCCATCATACTCCAATTTCCCCGCTGAAACAAGGTCATTTCGGAATAGACCAGCAACTCCGACGATGCCGCGATGCGGCTCCGCTTCCGCCGCGCCCCGCGGGCGATGACGGCGATCTTCCCCTCGCTGCGGGTCAGCACCGTTAAAATCTTGTCCGCTTCCTTCGTGTCCGTCTCCCGGAGCACGATCCCCTCAACGACCCTGTGCATCCCGGTTTGCCGCCGCCTTATCCTTCCTCCGGCCGATCACCATACCGATGCCCGCGCCCACGAGTACGCCCGCCACCAGAGCGAGCTTGAGCTGGGGATCGGTGAAGTGAAACGTCAGGCCCGCGATCCCGCTGGCCACCAGTCCGATCATGCAGCCGATGTTCCCGCCCAGGCGGGTATAGCGGTGGGCTCTTTCATCCATGGTTAAGTACGCTCCTTCCGGCGGAGCATCCTCCGCCTGTCCTCTCCTATGTACGGGAGCGCGCAGGTTTTTACCGTGCTCCCGTATCCTCCGCGCGACAGGCGAGATAAAACGCCGGCGCGCCCGTTTCGCAAAACAACTTCCAATATCCGTCCTGGGTCTGCATCGCCATCACCTCGCCTATAGCTTCGGCGGGCGGCGTCCTTCTATCCCTGGTAAATGCTGCGCTTACTGTTCCTGATAGCCAAAGGTGCGCATATAGTTCACATTGTCGCGCCAGTTTTCCTTGACCTTAACCCAGGTCTGGAGGAACACCTTTGCGCCCATAAACGTTTCGATATCCTCCCGCGCCATGGTACTGATCTGCTTGAGCATCGCGCCGCCCTTGCCGATCAGGATGCCCTTGTGGCTGGCCTTTTCGCAGTAGATCGTCACATCCAGATCGATGATATCGTTGCTGCGCTGGCTGAATTTTGTCACCTCGATGGCAACGCCGTGGGGCACCTCCCGCTGGAGGCAATACAAAATCTTCTCCCGCACGATCTCCGCGCAGACCTGCTGGTCCGGCTGGTCCGTGGTCATGCCGTCCGGGAACAGCTGGGGACCTTCCACCGCATAGCCCTTCAGGGTCTGCAAAAGGTCGTCCAGCCCCTCGCCCGTACGGGCCGAGACAGGGATGACCGCGTCAAAATCATAGGCGTCCTGATAGGCGGCGATGACGGCCAAAAGCGCCTCTTTTTTCACGGTGTCGATCTTGTTGATGACCAGCACCGCCTTTTCGCCGCTGTTTTTCAAACGGTCCAGGATCAGCTGCTCCGGCGTGCCCACATGGGGAACGGGTTCCACCAGGAGCATCACCGCGTCGATGTCGCTGAGGCTCTCCTGCACCACCTTGACCATATAATCCCCCAGCCGGTTCTGGGCCTTGTGCAGGCCCGGCGTATCCACCAGCACCAGCTGGACGCCGCCGCTGTTGACCACGCCGTAGATCCGGTTGCGGGTCGTCTGGGGCTTGCTGGAGACGATGGCGATCTTTTCCCCTACCAATGCGTTGGTCAGGGAGGATTTCCCCACGTTCGGCCGCCCGCAGACGGTGATCATCGCTTCTTTTTCTACCATAGTATTCCTCAACTTTCCGTATTTGCGGCCCTTACCGCGGCAGGGACAACGCCGCCATGACCGCGTCCTCCCGCGCCCGCATCTGCGCCTTCATCGGCCCCTCGTCCAGATGATCGTACCCCAAAAGATGGAGCGCCGAGTGGACCACGAGATAGGCAAGCTCCCGGCGGCTGGAATGGCCGTACTCCACCGCCTGGGCCTTCACCCGCTCCATGGACAGCGCCATATCCCCCAGGGGCAGCAGGCCCGTAGCCGGGTCGCATAACGCCTCGTCCGCCGGCGGCTGTCCAGGCGTAAAGGAAAACTCCGGGAAACTGAGCACATCCGTAGGCTTGTCCACCCCCCGGATCGTGCGGTTGAGCCCCTGGATGCCCGCGTCGTCCGTCAGGAGCACGTCCACCTCGCAGGGAAGGGCCACGCCCTCCTCCGCCAGCGTTGTGCGGATGGCCTTGCGGATCAGGGCGCAATTTTTTTCGCCCGCCGCCCCTGGCACGTCCGCCGTCACGGGGATATAATGCCGTTTTGCCATCTCACTTCCGCTCCTTTCGCCCGCCGCTGCGACGTTTTTCATAATCCTCATAGGCCTTGATAATCCGCTGCACCATCACATGGCGCACCACGTCCTGCTCCGTCAGGGTGCAGATCCCCACGCCCTCCACGCCCCGGAGCACCCGCACGGCGTCCTTCAGGCCGCTGATCTTGTCCCCCGGCAGGTCGATCTGGGTGATATCGCCGGTGATGACCACCTTGGAGCCAAAGCCCATACGGGTCAGGAACATCTTCATCTGCTCCCGTGAAGTATTCTGGGCCTCGTCTAAAATGATAAAGGAGTGGTCCAGGGTCCTGCCGCGCATATAGGCCAGGGGCGCCACCTCGATGTTGCCCCGCTCCAGATATTTGTTGTACGTCTCCGCGCCCAGCATATCGAACAGCGCGTCGTACAGCGGGCGCAGATAAGGGTCCACCTTGCTTTGCAGGTCGCCGGGCAGGAACCCCAGGCGCTCCCCTGCCTCCACCGCCGGGCGCGTCAGGATGATGCGGTCGATGGTCTTTTCCCGAAAGGCTTTTACCGCCGCGGCCACCGCCAGATACGTTTTGCCCGTACCCGCCGGGCCGACGCCGATGGTCACGGTATTTTTCTGGATGGAGTCCACATACTCCCGCTGGCCGATGGTCTTGGCCTTGGCAGGGCGGCCCTTGGCGGTGATGCACACCACGTCCTGGACCAGCTCCACCGCCTTTTCCTCCTGTCCCGCGCGGGCCAGGTCGATGACATAGCGCACGTTCTGCTCGTTGATCGGCTCGCCCCGGGCGGACAGGGCCAGCAGCGCGCCGAGGGCTTTCTGGGCCAGCAGCACATCCTCCGCTTCCCCCGCGATCTTCAGCTCTCCGTCCCGGTTCGTAACGGAGACCCGCAGCTCGCTTTCCATTAAACGGATATTTTCATCGAAAGAACCGAAGACGTTGATGACCTCCTCCATCCTTCCGATGTTCATCCTTTGTTCGATCATGGATCCTTCTCCTTTGGTCTGTCTATCCGGCAAATTCCACGGTCCTGCCGATCTGCTCTTCACACTCGGCGTGGAGCGTAACGCAAAACGCGCCGTCCTCCTCCGTCACAGTGACGGAATCGTCCATCACACTGCCGCCGCCGAGCAGATCCCCAAGCCGGCGCTGCAACACCGGCGTCAGCCGCGCGCGGGCCTTTTCGGCATCTATAACGCGCTCCGTCCGGCCGTATTCCCGCGCCGTAGCGCACTCCAGCGTCACCGGCAACGTTCTGCCGCCGGGCAGGCGGAATTTTTGCTTTCTGATTATTTTATCATAATCCGCATAAGAAATGCTACTGTTTGGCGTGATTTTTATGCGCTGTTTTCCTAAAATCAGCGTATAGACCCGTTTTTCCCGACCTGTAAACGATTTTTCCACCACCGTTTTTGGCGCGCGCGCCGTCAGATCATACCAGGTCCGGGCATAGACTTTCCCCTCGCCCCGGGTGAAATAGACGCCCCGGTCGTCGATATCCGCCACGCCGGAGATCAGCAGCTGGCCCTCCGTCACCGTTGAGCCCTTCATCACCTCGGCGTGCCCGCCGTAAAGCTGCACTAAGGTGACAAGGCCGTCCCGGGCGGCCACCACATTGGCGTTGGTATGCTCGTCCCGCAGCGGCGGCGGCTCCACGCGTTCGCGCACGATCACCGTGGCGCGGAAGCCGTTGACGTTGACCGTCAGCCACGAAAGCTCCGGCACCTCCATCAGGATATGGTTTTTCAGCGTCTCGGGATGGATGCCCAGCCCGAATGTGCCATAGGTCACGCCCTCCTTTTCCAGCGCCCGCAAAATTTCTTCGTCGGTGACGTTCACGTTGCCCTCGATTCGGAAATCCCAGACAAAAAAGGAGCCGAACAGTACCAAACACGCCGCCAGGGCCAGGCCCGCCAGCAAAACATACCGGCGGCGGAACCGCCGGACAAAAAAGGGTACGCCCTCCTTTTTCTCCACCGTGATGGCGCAGTCCAGCTTTTTCACCAGGCGGCGCAGCCTGAGGTAGTGACGGCGGGAGAGGGAGACGGTAAAGCTCGTGGGGGAACGCCACTTCATGTCCCAAAACGGGATGTCGTGGGCCGAGCAGAGATTCAGCACCCGCTCGGGAAAGCCGCTCTCCACGGTGATGGTCACCGTACCCGAAAGAAGATTGACGAGATCCAATATCATACGCTCACCTCGACAGCTCGATCCCCTCGATCACGCCGCCGATGCGCATTTCGTCGGCGGTCATGCTCAGCAGTTGCAGTTCCGTCCCCCGCACGCGCACCAAAAGGCTGCCGCAGTTGACGTCGATAGCCGTATCGCTGTAGGACAGGATGCCCTTATGGCGGGTCAGGAACAACTGGCGGTTCCCCATGAGCTCCAGACTCGGCAGGCCCGCCACCACGTCCATGGGCAGGTCCAGCAGCTCGGCGGTCTTTGTTAAAATATCGTGGTCCTCGATGCGATTCATGCGCTCCACTCCTTTTCAAAGGCTACTGTATGAGAAAAGCCGCCGTCCCTTGCCTGTCCCCTTTCATTTTTTCCCCGGCGGCGTCATACAGTAGCTCCGGGTGATGGTGATGGATCGTTCTTTTCCGCTGCCCAACGGGCGGCGGTGCTCCTTTTTGCTATGCGCGCTGTGCGCGCTTTTGCTTTTAGCGCGGCCCGCTCCGGCCATGGAGGCTGTGCGGCAGGCCCTGTCCCTATGCGCCGAGACGATCGTGCCGTCCCTGTTCCCGTTCCTTGTCGTCTCCTCTCTGCTCACGTCCCTGGCGCCCCTGACGCGGATGGAAAAACTCCTCTCCCCGTTGATGCGGCCCCTGTTCCGTCTCAGCGGCAGCGCCGCCGCCGTGCTTCTGCTGGGCTTCACCGGCGGCTATCCCGTGGGCGTGCGGACGGCGGTGGCGCTGTATGGAGAAGGGCGGCTCTCCCAGCGCGAGACGCTGCGCCTGCTGTCCTTCTGCAACAACTCCGGCCCCGGCTTTCTCCTGGGCGTGGTGGGCGTGGGCGTGTTCCACAGTGCCGCCGCGGGGCTGGTTTTATACGCCGTCCACATTGCGGCGGCGCTGCTGGTGGGACTGGTTTTTCGCTTTTATTCCGGCGGGGAGCATGCTCCCGCGGCAGCGCAGTCTGCCCGGCAGAGCGCCGAAAACGCCTCCCTTCCCCAGCTGTTCACCAACGCCGTGACCGGCTCCTTTTTCGCCGTGCTGAATATCTGCGCCTTTGTACTGTTTTTCATGATCGCTCTGCGGCTGCTGTCCTATACGGGACTGCTCCATCTGCTGGCGGCGGCGCTGACGGCGCTGCTGTCCCCCTTCGGCATGACGGAGGCGCTGTCCACGGCTCTGCTGGCGGGGATGCTGGAGCTGTCCACCGGCGCGGCGTGCCTCCAGGGCGCGCCCCTGACGGCGGGCACGGCGGCGCTGTCCGCCTTTCTCCTCGGTTGGGGCGGGCTGTCCGTCCACTGCCAGAGTATGCTGTTTCTGCTGGAGCGGCAGCTCCCCTGCGGGACGTATTTTGCCGGGAAGCTGCTTCAGGGCGTGTTTTCCGCGGTGCTGGCATATGTGGTGTTCGGGATGCTTTTATAAAAAGACAGCAAAACAGGAACGGTTGCCCGTTCCTGTTTTGCTGTCTTTGCGTATCATTTATCCTATGCCGGATTCGACCGGACCGGCGATGACCCAGCCTGTGCCGGAAATCACGTCCGTATTTTCGCCCGTCTCAAACTTTTCGTATTCCCGCAAAACGCATTTGACCGTATCCTGCAACGCAGGCGTGACACCGTCCATTTGAGCCAGTTCTTCCATAGATTCCACCCATAGCGCGGCCATATCCGGCCCAACCGCTTGGGCTACCAGCCAGCGCTCGTTGGCGATCAGGCGGCAGACCGTCTTGCGGTCCTCCTCACCCAAAGCCGTAGCCGCACGGAGCACGACCAGCGGGTCGCTGTTGTTTTCCTCCCGGAACAGCACCTGCATCAGGACCCAACTCATCCGCTCGCCCTCACACGCAGGCAGGGCGCGGACAAGCTCCCAGGTGGTGCGGTCGGACAGGTCCGTGCCGGGTGTCATGCCCCCGGACGCGCGCAGGGAATTGAAGTCGCCGGACGCCACCTCCTTCCGGCTCCATGTCTGGAGCAGTTGCCAAGTGCCGTCCTCTTCCACGATCAGCTGCCGCCCGTTGATTCCGTCCATCGGGTAAACCTCACAGCCGTAATACTGCGCCGCCTGCCAGCATTGCAGCCGGGAAAGGCGCGCTTTATTTGCTCCGTGCCATAAGTTCATCAGCAGTTGGTCCTGGATCATCTGACTTATCATCTGTTTTGTTGTTATGTCGGGTTCTACCCATATGAATCTTTCCCCATCCCAAAGCATAGTCCAGGTACCCCAGAGTCCCATCGTGCTGCCCACAACCGCAACACCACGCTCATCTTCCACTGCCGCATCAGGCGGCAGCCAAGCGCCGAAACCCTTCGTACTCCATCCGCTGATCGTATACGTTTGTTGTCCGGGCCTACTCTCTTCGAGCGAAACATCTTCGATCTCAACGGTCGAAAAGATCCGACAGTTCAGCCATTGATTCACCTCTCCCTCGATGTACCAGTCTCCTTCCCCCAGGACTTCCGCAAACGCCTTCGCCTGTTCCTCTGTCAGTCTATGCGTATAATCCGCCACAGCAACGCTCACGGTGTCTTTTTCGACCTGCACACGAAGCACATCGTCCTCCGTTCCGTCACCGGTGGCGCAGATCAGGAACAGCGCCGCCGCTGACGCGAATGCCAGCACCACCACCGCCGGCCGGGGCTTCTTCCAACGGAGCACGTTTTTTACCCGCGCCCGCGTGCCGCCCTCGCTGAACGCCACGGGGTTCATCCAGCGAAACCGCCGGTCATATGCCAGGTCCAGCAGCGTCTGACTGTACGCCGCCCGCTCCGGGCCGTTCTTCTCCCGGACTGCTCCCTCGTCGCAGGCCATCTCCATCGTATCGCACCATATTTTATAGAACGGCCACAGCAAAAGGTTGAACCAGTGCACCGTCATGGCAAACCACGCAATCAGCTTCGCCCAGTGGTCGCCCCAGCGCAGGTGCGCGCCCTCGTGGGCGATGATATGGGCCTGCTCCTCCTCGCTCAATCCCGGAACCAAATAAATGCGGGGGTGGAGATACCCCACAAGGCAGGGCGCAGGGATACGGTCGGAGACATACACGTTGTCCCGCAGCTTCACCGCAAAACGCAGCTTTCGCCGCAGCCGGACATAAGACGCCAAAGTGAACGCCCACAGCAGGACCATCCCCGCCAGCCAGATCCGCGCCGCCCAGGGCACCCAGACGTCTATACCCCGCCGGGCGGGCAGGAGCTCCCCGCCGTTCTGGCGGTAGTAGACCTCGTTCCAGCCCGTATCCGTCCGCTCCGGCACGATGCCCGCCGCCACGGCGCGGTCGTATTCCTTCGTCCCCTCCACATGGTGCTCATACCCGCCTACGGGCGCGTCGAACCGCCGCAGCTCGGACTGCATGGCGCTTTGTACGGCGTCCAGGTGAAACAAACTAAAGCCGCTGTCGGGCAGCGCCACGGGGCAGAGCATCCGCAGCAGCACCGGAAGGAACAGCAGACAGGTGATCCGTTTCGGCACGGGCAGCAGATCGAACACCGCGCCCAGCAGGCCCACGGGGATGCCCACGATCGCCGCCGCCAGGGACATCTGCGCGACCTGGACAAACAGCTCCGTCAACATCATGCCCCGCCCTCCCGGTGGGCATCGATGAGCCTTTGGATTTCCGCCGCCTCCTCGCCGCTGAGCTTACGTCCGCCCATAAAGGCCGCAAGAAACGCCGGCAGGGACCCGCCGAAGGTCCGGCGCACGAAAGCGGCGCTCTCCTCGGCCTGCACCGCCTCCCGGCCCACCAGAACGGACACCACCGCGTTTTCGTTTTTCAGCAGGCCCTTTTCGCAGAGTTTTTTTACCATCGTATACGTCGTGGACTTCTTCCAGCCCAGCTGCTCCCTGCATAGCTCCACCAGCCGCCCCGACGGCAGTGGCGCGTTGTCCCACACCACGTTCATAAACCGGTACTCGCTGTCGCATAAGCTCCATTCTCCCATGGCTCCATCCGTCCTTTCCGCTGTAAAACAAACTGGTCGATAGTTATAGACCTTACTGTTAGTCTATAACGATCGACCAGTTTTGTCAAGCACTTTTTGACCCGTTATTCCAGGTCCTGCACGTTCATTTTCTCCAGCTCCCTTTTCCGTCTCCCCTGGCGACGGCACAGAAAGTAGATCAGCAGATATACCGCCGTCGGGATGTTCCACAGTACCAACAGCCAACATGCCGTCATGACAGTCCTGTCTGCGGTCATAGGGAACGCGCTGTGCACGCTCCCTGTAACCGCTATGATCACGGAAAGACCGGCGCTGAGGATGGGCAGGACCCGGCCCGGCCATTTGCTCCTCCGGCAGGAGAGGAATGCCTGCAATCCCACAGGCACCGCAAAAACCACAGCAAAACTCAGCAACTGCCAGATCACATACTTCATTTTTCGCCCTCCTCGCTCTTTTGCAGTTTTTTATATTCGCTGATGAGAACCTTTGCCACGTCAAAGCTCAGCTGATCGTTGACCGCCATGCGTTTGATCAGCCCAATATACGGTTCGTTTGCATTATCCTCGCCGATTTTGATTTTCTGGATCAGCTTATCCAGCCGCAGCCGCACCGTGGGATACGTCACGCCGTACTGCCGGGCAATCTCTTTCAGCGACCCAGACGCCAGAAGAAAGCGTTTGATGAACGCTAAGTCCTCGTCCTCCAGATTTGCCATCCACTCGGGTAGGAATTCTATGGCCATATTCCCATCCCCTTTCGCAAAATTAAATATACTCTTTCATTTTATGAAAGTCAATATGATATTTTTATTTTAATAAAATTTCCCGCTTCCGTTTGCTTCTTTTCGCCATCCTGCCCCCGCAGGACCCTTTTTTGCGTCCCACGGGGGCAGAAATCAATCCATATTGTATGATGAAGCCAATCAATCACGTTCTGTATCCTGTTTTTCCAGCGCCTGCACCGCGCGGACGATGCGGGACGTGCCGAGACGGTCCGCGCCCAGCTCCAGAAACCGCGCCGCGTCTGCAAGGCCCGCGATACCCCCGGCGGCTTTGATGCCGAGTCCCGGACGGACATGGGCTTTCATCAGCGCCACATCTTCGAACGTCGCGCCGCCTCCGCCGAAGCCGGTAGACGTTTTGATAAAGTCCGCGCCGGAGTCGGACACCACACCGCACAGGGCGGTTTTCTCCTCCTGCGTCAGCAAACACGTTTCGATGATGACCTTGAGCAAACGGCCCGCGCACGCCTCCTTTACCGCGGAAATCTCATCGCGGAGATCCTCCCAGCGCCCCTCCTTCGCCCAGCCGATGTTGATGACCATGTCCAGCTCCGCCGCGCCGTTTTTCACCGCGTCCCGCGCCTCAAAGCACTTCGCCGCCGTGGTGGCGGCGCCGTTGGGAAAGCCGATCACCGTACACACCGGCAGGCGGCCCGCCAAATAAGACGATGTCCGGGCCACAAAGCACGGCGCAATGCACACCGACGCCGTGGCGTAGCGCATCCCCTCATCGCAAAGAGTCTTGATCTGGTCCCAAACCGCGTCTTGTTTCAGCAGCGTATGGTCCACCGTTTTCAAAATTTCCTGCACATCCATGGCTTTTCCTCTCCCTTTCAAACATCTTCTGGCGTCAGCCCAGCAAAACCCGTTGCAGTTCCTCCGCCGTCGCGCAGACGGCCAGCGCACCGGCTTGTTCCAACTCTCCCGGCGGGGCAAAATCGAAAAACGTTACCCCGATACAGGGGATGCCGCACGCTGCGGCGCCCTCCACGTCGTAGCACCGGTCGCCCACCATGATGGTGTGTTGTTTGTCCGTCTCCGTAATGCCGAGGCGGGCGAAGGCATCCCGGATCACGTCCTCCTTTGCCTCGTTCTTCCCGTCGCTGCCGCAGGCGGCGGCAAGATAGGGCAGGAAACCAAACTTCTCCGCAATGGGCGCCACGCTGCGCTCCGGCTTTGACGAGGCGATCGCCAGCACGCAGCCCGCCTCCTTCAGCTGCCTCAACAGCGGTACGATGCCTTCTGCGGGCCGGTTTTCCGCCCAGCCCACCGTCTCGTAGCGCTCCCGGAAGACCTCCACGGCATGGCGCGCCTCCGGCTCCGTCATGGCGCAATAGCGCATAAAGGAGTCCCACAGAGGCGGGCCGACGAAGCGCAGCAGCGTCTCCTCCGGCGGGCAGGGACGGTCCAGCTTTTCCAAACTGTAGCGCACGCTGTTGAAGATCCCCTCTCTGGAATCGGTCAGCGTGCCGTCAAGGTCAAATAAAATATAGTGATACATAGACACCTCGAAAATAAAATAAAACTGTTTCACAGGGCGCTCCCGCCGGGATGGACGGCTCAGCCGCGCCCACGACACAGGATATCATATGATCCGACGTGCCGCCTTTCCAGCCGCCCCGGCGGGATCGCTCCGCCCTGGACTCTTCCACAGTTTTTCTGTGGCTATGATACCACACCACGGCTGCGAAATACAACCGCCTTTCTCTTCCTTCCGCCACGACCGGCCCACCTGGATCGTTGCTTTCTAAACGGCACCGTTTCTCCCCATGCAGAAGCGCAGGATAACCCGTTGTTTCTCGTTTCCCTCCCGCTCTGTTTTGTCTAAACTAAACAAAAAAAGAAAAAGATCAACATTTTTTTAATACATAATCCCGATTTTTATATTGACATCAGACCATATTTAAGCTATACTATACTTCAAGTTTACCCAAGCGTTTTCCAAAAACCACAAAAAACGGTTTTATCGTGGGAAAAATGTTTTTATGAGGGGAGTGTTGCATCTGACAGATCAGGACTGGGATACAGCGGTTCTGGAAGATTGCGTTTCCTGTTTTGCCTGCGGCAAAAAGCCCTGCGCCGCGGTTTGACGATTTGAGCGATCCGTTCCCCAAAAAGGATCGCCCGCAATGTTCTGGCTGAATGCTGTCCCGTTCAGGAACGCGAAATACACGCTCGATAAAACATCCTTGCAGGGATCCAATTCATTGATAAAAAATAGAGAAAAGGAGAATGAATCCATGATACTTTGTAAAAAATGCGGCGCCGTTTTAGCCGAAAACGCCGCCTTCTGCCCCAAGTGCGGCGCACCTGTCGACGCCGCGGCCGCCCCGGCGGGTGACAGCTACACCCCGCCTGCCGCTCCCGTTCCCCCCGACATGCCCAACACCGGCGCTCCCATGGCGCCTCCCCCGCAGCAGAAGAGCAAGAAGCCGCTGATCATTGGCATTATCGTCGCGGTGCTTGCCGTGCTCGTGATCGGCTGCTTTGCTTTGAGTGCTGCCGGTGGCGGCGGAGACAGCGCAATCGTGGGCAAATGGGACTTGACCGCCACCATTGACGGCGACGATGTAGTACCCATTTCCAGGGGCCTGGGCTACATTGAGTTCAAGTCCAACGGCACCGTTTTGCTGTACCTGGGCGAGGACACCAACTATTCCGGTACATACGAGAAAAACGACGAGTTGACCGGCCGTGTCGATTCCAGCAAGGGCGCATACGACCTGAAGCTCGATTCCCTGCCCGACGGCGTCGCCTCGATTTCCGAGATCAACGGCGAGGACGGCCTGTTCGTCATCATCCCCGGTGTGAAGTACGGCATGTTCTTCCAGAAGTAATCATACATAAAGGGTACATATAAGGGCGGAGCTGCGGCTCCGCCCTTCGTTTATTCTCTGTTTTGCCACAAGCTGATGAATTGATGTGCAGGCCTCGGAAAGCACCTCCCCTTGCATACTTTTTCTATCGTGTCTCTCAGAATTTAATGAATTCTGCTCCGGCGTCAGGAATCTCTTTTTTGAGCGCAAGATAATAGACGCCGGGACTTTTCAGTTCCGCTGCATCCACTTTCCCTAATTTCGCAGGATAATCAAACGGCAGATCGTCGGGAGAGACTCCTCCCTGCATTTC
>CANSLL010000026.1 GCA_947647695.1 uncultured Clostridia bacterium
GTGAACGTATGACGGTCAACAAAAGTCCTATCCGGTATGCCTTGGTCATCTTGATGTTCCTGGCCCTGACCATGAACGGTTTCACCAACATGGTGTTTTCCGCCCGCGCGGTGGATGTCATGGAAACCTACAATATGACCCAGGCGCAGCTGAGTTCTATTTCCGGCGTTTCCAATCTGGGCGGCTTCTTCTTTTCCATTCTGGTTGGTTATCTGGTAGATAAGTTCGGCGTCCGCAAATTCCCCGGCCTGGTATTTATTCTGGCCACCGTGGTCGCAGTCCTCCGTATCTTCGCAGGAAGCTACTGGATGCTGTGGATCCTGACCTTTGTTTCTTCTTCTCTGTGGCTGCCCTCCACCATGCTGGCGCCCAAGCTGTTTTCCTATTACTTCGACCGCAAGGAAATGGCTTCCGCCATCGGCGTGTACCAGTCCGGCGCAGGCTTGGGTACGACCCTCGCCTTCGGCATCGCCGCCATGTTCCCCTCCACCCAGGCGGCGCTGACCTTCATCGCCGCGGCTATGGCTATAATCACCGTGGCGTGGTTCCTGATGGTCAAGGACCCCGAGGCCGAGGCCCGCAAGAATGGCCAGGTCGCCGCAGCTGCCGCCCCGAGCCTGAATATGCTCAGCGTTTTGAAGAGCCCCACGATGCTCAAGATCATGCTGTGCGGCGGTCTGGCTGTCGGCTGCGCGATCCTGATCAACTCCTATGCGGTCACCTGTATGATCGGCAAGGGTATGGACCCCGCCATGGCCGGTCAGACGGCTACCATTATGAACCTGTGCCTGCTGTTCGGCGGCATGATCGCCGGCTTCCTGGTGGATAAGATCGGCAAATTCAACATTCCATATCTGCTGATCTGCGCCGTCGGCGGCATCGGCTACGCGGTGGTCTACATCTTCGTCCCCGTGGGCGTGCCCACCATGATCGGTATGGCAATCTGCTGCCTCATCGTGGCCGGTTCCATCGGCGTCAATATGGGCCGTATCGCTCTGATCCCCCTGACCGGCGAGTTCGGCCCCGAGATGGGCGGCGCTGCCGGCGGTATGAACCAGACCGCGGCGGGCCTGTTCGGCTGGGTCTTCCCGGTCATCATCGCCACGATCTTCCAGGACAACTACGTCGGTATGTTCATCTGCGGCGCGGTGTTCCTGGTCATCCTCGGCGTGTTCGGCCTGACGATCCCCGAGCTTGGCAACAAGGGCAAGCTGGCTCTGGCCGCCAAACAGCGTGAGGAAAACTGAACGCATCATCCTTCCCGGCAAGGGAAGGGCGGCTGCATGATTTTAAGAGCAACGATCCATTATTATATTTATATTAAATAAGGAGGAACATGATTATGGGAAGAATGGAAGGTAAAATCGCAGTTGTCACCGGCGTCGGTTCCGGTCTCGGCAAGGCCATTGCCGAAATGTTCGCCGCGGAAGGCGCAAAGGTCATCGGCGCAGATTTCAACGCCGAAAACGGCCAGGCCACGGTAGACGGCATCAACGCTGCCGGCGGCGAAGCCACGTTCGTCCAGGCCAACCTGCGTCTGAAGGAGGATGTGGAGAAGGTCAAGAATGTGGCCGTGGAAAAGTACGGCACGATCACCACCCTGGTCAACAGCGCGGGTATCCTGGTGCACAAGCATTTCCTGGACCACAACGACGACGATTATACGAAGATCGACGAGACCAACTTCCGCGCGTACATCTGGATGATGCAGGCATTCCTGCCCCTGATGACAAAGGAAAACAGCCACGGCAAGAACTCCGTGGTGAACATCGCCTCCATCTCCTCCATCAAGCCCGAGAGCGACGCCTATTACTACGGCGCGTTCAAGGCGGCCATCGACCTGATGACCCGCAACCTGACCCGCGAGTTCTCTCCCCAGGGCGTGCGCCTGAACGTCATCTGCCCCGGCCCCGTCACCACCAGCATGACCCCGAAGGAGGTCCTGGAGAGCCCCGAGATCCAGGCCGATATGTGCAAGCACGTCTGCTCCATCGGCCGTCTGGGCGAGGCCAAGGACATCGCCTATGCGGCGACCTATCTCTGCTCCGACGAGGCTACCTGGGTCACCGGCGCCCACTTCGTGATCGACGGCGGCGCCTGCATGATGGGTTAAGCAAAAAAGATACATCTGTTTCCCTGATTTTTAAGATACGGCGTATGCAAAAAGGAAGGGGGAGCCGGTGCTTCCGGCTCCCCCTTTTCCATCAGACGCCGTTGGCCCTGGGGATCAATCTAAAAAACAGGTCCGCGGGGATCAGGACGCGTGAAAAAACGCGCTCCTGCAAGAAAGGAGAGTTTGCAATGGATGCGAATAAACTTATGCCCCAGCGCTGGCTCGCGTTGTTTGCCATGGTCATCGTGCTGTTCATGATGCAGTTTTCCTGCCTGATCACCGCCGGCGTGGCCGTGATCATCATGCCGGCCTTAGGCTTATCGCCCGCCCAGTTCGGTATGCTGTGCAATATGCCCTTCCTCGCCGGCGTTCTGTTCGGTATCATCACCGGCAATCTCGGCGACCGCTACGGCATCAAGAAGATGATGACCGTGGGCATCCTCGTCTTTGCCGTGGGCGCCTTCTGGCGGGCGTTCTCCCATGATTTCGTGATGCTGATGATCTCCAGCCTGTGCATGGGCTTCGGCGTGGCCGTATTGAACGCCAACTCCACCAAGGGCATCCGCCTCTGGTTCCCCGGTCCCTCCATGGGGCCTGCCATGGGCCTGTATGTGACCGGCGCTTCCATCGGCGCAGGCATTGCGATCTCCATCGGCCCGAGCTTCGCCACCTACTCCGATGCGTATATGATCTGCGGCTATCTCGCCATCGCGGCGCTGGTCGTCTGGCTGCTGATGTACCGCACCCATCCCACGGAGGCTGCGGAGCGGGGCAGCGAGGCTGTGGGCATGGCGGCCTTTACCGCGGTGATGAAGAGTAAAAACGTATGGATCGTTTCCTTTATGATCTTCTTTATCTTCGGCTGCTCCACCACGGTGCAGACCTACATGAGCGCCGGCTTCATGGAAACCAGCGGCGGCCAGACGGCGTCCGTCGGCTCCCTAGCCATGGTCAGCTCCGTCGCCGTGGCCCTGGGCTCCATCTTTATGCCCATGATCATCACCCGTTTTAAGCGGTTCCGTCCCATCATGATCGTGTTTTTCGTGATCACTGCGGCAACTACCGCCTTGAGTATGCTTTTGCCCTACGGCGCGGCCACTTTTGTGATGATTTTCATCTACGGTCTCGGCATGGGCGGCGTTCTTGCCATGGGCAAGGCCGTTCCCGCGCTGCTGCCTGACGTGGACCCGCGGAATCTGGGCGCGGTGGGCGGACTGCACAGCACGCTGCAAAACATCGGCGCGTGGTGCATCGCCGGTTACATCATCGCCCCGATCTGCCAGAGCGCATTCTCCGCAAACCTGTATCCGGCGATCTACGTCGGTTCCGCCGTCTGCATCCTGCTGGGCGCGGTCTGCACCCTGCTGCTGCCCAAGGACCTGCCCACCTCCGTCGGCGGGAACTCCTGATTCCAACAAAAACGTACGCCCTGCCTTTTTGGCAGGGCGCACGTTTTTGTGTGTCAAAACAACCCTCGTTCTGCCCGCATGGGGAAGTTGGTCTTCGGCAGGTTGATGGGTTTTGCCGCTGTGTTGGTGTTGACCTGCACCCCCCGGGGGCTTCTCGCCCCCGGACCCCTCGGGTACTTTCTGTACGGACAGAAAGTACCCAAAGAGCCGCTTAGGGGACGGCTCAGCGGGGATGACGTTCTCGCGCGCAGCGCAAGAACGTCATCCCCAATTCGCCTTACCCCTAAGGACCCCGGGATGGCTTTTTCCATGTCGCGGCGTTGCGATGCGTTGGCGCGCCGTGTTTTCACCAGTCCGGTTATAGATGCCGGTCTCTCCGATGTGCTTTGCGATAGGTTAGTGGTCTTATAAACGTATCCTGTCATTGCTGACGGCCGCACAGCGGCTTTGCGCGAGGTACTCCTCCTCTTTCCGCGCTCCGCGCTCAGTGGTGCGGCAGTGGAAGGAACTGCGCTTAGCTCCGCTTTTCGCTTCAGCGGGAAGCTACATATACTCTGTTTCTTCTTCCTTTTCAAATGTAATTCGCTGCGCTGGCATATATTTGAGTATTTACGGGGGACGAAGGACGGATTCCCACGTCGGGGCTATGCCCCTCCTCGGAATGACAGGGAAACCCGCCACTACCGCACCACTAAAGCGATCAACGCAACACAAACGTCACGCACCCAACTCAGCGGCCAGCGTAGCGGGGAGCGGCGCAAATGGGAGCACGCGTCGGCGGGGCACCCTTCCTCCTATCTGTGATTAGATACAAAAAAGCGGTCACTAACTGCCGTAAAGCACATCGGAGGGACCGGCATCAATGACCGGATTGGGAACGGAAATAACGCACCAACGGAACGGAAAGCATAGACACGAAAAAAAGAAAAAAGGGATTCTTAAGGGGCGGCGACTGGCGATGTCGCGCCGAAGGCGCAGCATCGCTGCTCGCCGCTCCTTAAGCGGGTCTTTGGTTCCTTTCTGTCCGTACAGAAAGGAACCGCAGGTCCAGGGGCGCGCAGCCCCTGGGGCTAAAGGTCACCTCCTGTGACCATCACCCCCGCCCCTCCAGTACCGCGCGGTACGCCTGCTCCGTCCCGCCGTCGAAGCAGACCATGGTGACCTCCTCAACGGAGGAGGCAGTTGCCAGAAACGTTTCGATCGCATCCACTGCGATCTCCGCCGCTTGAGGCAGGGGATAGCGGTACACCCCCGTGCTGATGGAGGGGAACGCCACCGTGCGGCAGCCGTGCCGCTCCGCCAGGGCAAGGCACGATTCGTAACAGCTGCGCAGCAGCCCCGCCTCGCCCCGGTCCCCGCCGTGCCACACCGGCCCCGGCGTATGGATCACATACCGGGCCGGCAGGCGGTATCCCGCCGTCAGCTTGGCCTTGCCCGTCTCGCAGCCGCCCAGGGTCCGGCACTCCTCTAACAGCTGCGGTCCCGCCGCCCGGTGGATCGCGCCGTCCACGCCGCCGCCGCCCAGCAGCGAGCAATTTGCCGCGTTTACGATGGCGTCTACGGCATAGGTCGTGATATCGCCCCGTTCAATGTGAAATCCCATATCATGTCCCTCCTTATCTTGCCCCCGGCGGCAGGGGCAGGCGCCCCTTCAGCAGCACCCGTCCGAAACAGGACAGCGTCCGGTTCGACGAGGGCGGCAGCACCACGTCGGCATCCGCCCGGCGGCGGTTCAGGGAAAAGAGATATACCATGCCCAGCATATCCCGGTAGTATTGCTTGCAGAAGGTGTCCCCGTCCACGCAGAAGACGCCCACGTCGCCGTTTTCCAAAGGCTCGCGCCCCACATAGACGATGGAACCGTCCATGATGTACGGCTCCATGGAGTCGCCCTGGATGCGGATGGCCAGTTGGGCGTTTTCCGGCACGTCCTCTCCCACGGGAAGCAGCTCATACTCCTCCCCCAGCACAGGCGAGGCGTACCCTGCGGCGGCGGGAGAAACAAACAGGGGAATCTGCCGCACGGGCTTCTTTTTCGGCAGGGCCTGGACCTTGCCGCTCCGGTCCTCCTCCGCCGCGTCCAGCACTGCGGTCACCGCCCGCTTTCCCTTGGCGGACAGGGCGCGCCAGCGCGCCAGCAGCGCCTCCTCCTGGGGCGTCAGGACGGACTTGCCGCCGGCGTAGCTGTCCTGAAAGAGATAATTCGGCTCCGCGTCCAGGACCTGGAACAGGCGCAGCAACGTCTCCTCCCGGGGCATGCTCACACCCGTCTCATAATTGCCCACGGCGGACTTGCTCACACCCAGCGCCTCCGCCAGCTCCGCCTGGGTCATGCCCTTTGCCTCCCGCTGGGCGCGTAAGCGTTCCTGAAAACTCATGGTTCCACCCCTTTCCCTGCAATCTTTTTCTTTTATTGTATCGCCCCGGAAAAACAAAGTCAACGAATTGCACAAGTTTTCTGGAATTTCCTCTTGACAAAACCAGTATACTTGTGCTATTCTTGGTTTGTGCACAAGAAACTTGAACATTGCCCCTGCCCTGGAGCGCCGCCCCAGTTCGGGACAGGCAGGCGGTGGGCCTTCAGAACGCGCCGGCGCGTCCTGAAGGGGGACGGGCGCGCGGGCGGAGCGCTCCGTCGGGCGCAGCCGCACCTGGCACAGGACGCGGTCCCCGGCGTTCGGGGGTGCGGGGACCGCGGGCGCGGGGCGCAAAAAACCGGACGCCACAAGGCATCCGGTCGTTGGTGGGGGAAGGTGGATTCGAACCACCGAAGTCGTAGACAGCAGATTTACAGTCTGTCCCCTTTGGCCACTCGGGAATTCCCCCATATTCAAATGTGGAGCTGGTGGACGGACTTGAACCCCCGACCTGCTGATTACAAATCAGCTGCTCTACCAACTGAGCTACACCAGCGCATCCAACAGCAGTAATTATTTTAGCAAATACGTCCCGGAATGTCAAGGGAAAATCAAAAGTTTTTTCGCTTTTTTCAAGATACTGAGAAGGAGGAAAATTTATGTGGGAAAAGACCTTTCTCCCATGGGACAGCCAGGCGGCGCAGCCGGTCACCCATTGCCATTACTGCGGCCGCGGCCTGTATGAGGGCGAGGAGTTTTACGCCGTGAACGGCATTGCCGTGTGCGACGCATGTCTGGAGTGGTTTGCCCGGGGAGAGTACGCCGCCTGCCGCATGAGCGGGCGGGAATGGAGGCAGTCATGATGACGCTGCGGGAAATGTCCTACGACTACCAGCGCAGCGCCGAGAAGCTGCGCCTGCGCATTAAGGCGCTGCGGCTGGCCATCAAGGAGACGGACGACCCGGAGCTGAAGCTGCGCCTGGACCGGCGCATCAAGGACCTGCGCCCCCTGCTCCAGGAGACGAAGGAACTGACCGTCCTGACGCGCCGGTACTACGACCGGAGGTACTACCGAAATGAAAAATATACCCTATAGCCGCAGGAAAAAAGCGCCCTACAGCCGCCGCGGCAGCGAGTTTGCCGGGGACATGGCGGAATATCTGCGCACGTCCGCCGGCGACAACGAGGAAATGCTGAGCCGCCTCCGGCGCAATCTGCGCACGGCCCGCCGCCAGGAGCTGACGCCCCGCCAGTCCCAGCTGCTGCGGATGTATTTTGAAGAGGAGATGACCATGACCGCCATCGGCGCGGAGCTGGGGATCTCCAAGTCCACGGTGTCCCGCACCATCGCCCGGGCGAAGGTGCGTTTGCAGCGCTGCCTGCGGTACAGTCTGTAGCGTCCGAGGGAAGGGCCGCGTCCGGCAGAGGGGGCGGTCCTTTCCCAGACGCGGCAAAGGGGCAAAACGGGGCGCGGCAGGGCTTGTCCGGCTGCCGTCGGGGAGTGTTTGTCCTGGGCAGATCGGAAATCTCAAAAAATCAAAATTTTCTATTGACAAAAGAGCGCGGAATACCTATAATAATAATTGTTCTGCCGGGCGGCAGAATAATTTGGCGGCATAGCTCAGTTGGCTAGAGCATGCGGTTCATACCCGCAGTGTCCCCGGTTCAAATCCAGGTGCCGCTACCATGCCGTGTCCGGGGCACGCAAGCGCATGCCCCGGGCGGCAGTGATTTTCGCCCGAACATATCCCCCGTTCCAAGCTCGATTCAAAGCCCAGCGAAGCGGGTTTGAATCGAAAAAGGAGAGGCAACGGAGCAAATGGAGCTTTTGCCGTAGGGCCGCAGGCCCGGAGGCAGAAGCGGAATGCGCGGAGTTTGCCTCGACGCCCGGCCCGTTGGTCAAGTGGTTAAGACACGGCCCTTTCACGGCTGTAACATGGGTTCGAGTCCCGTACGGGTCACCACAAAAACCCTCCCAGCGTGCTGCGAGGGTGATAAGGAGGCTTAGCTCAGCTGGTTAGAGCGCTTGCTTCACACGCAAGAGGTCACAGGTTCGAGTCCCGTAGTCTCCACCAAAACAAAAAGACACGCTTCGGCGTGTCTTTTTGTTTCGCTCCCAGCGGCCTGTGGCCGCCTCCGCATTCGGCGCCGAACCCCCGCCGGTGCAACACAGGCTTTGACAAATGCCATCGGGCGTTTTATACTGAGTACAGTCTGATACAGGGAGCGAACGCAATGGAGTTTTCAGAATATTTCCCCCTATGGGACCAGCTGACACCAAAACAGCAAGAAACGCTTTCCGCCAGTCTGGTCAGCCACACCGTGCAGAAAGGCGCCGTCCTCCACGGCGGCGGCATGGACTGCACCGGCCTGCTGCTGGTCCGATCCGGCCAGCTCCGGGCGTTTATTCTCTCCAAGGAAGGGCGGGAGGTCACCCTCTACCGGCTGTTTGACCGGGACCTCTGCCTGTTTTCCGCCTCCTGCTTGCTGCGCTCCATTCAATTCGACGTAACCGTTACCGCGGAGAAGGACACCAGTCTGTGGATCATCCCCGCGGATGTTTACAAGCAGATCATGGAGCAGTCCGCCGCCGCTGCCAACTACACCAACGAGATCATGGCCTCCCGCTTTTCCGAGGTCATGTGGCTGGTGGAACAGGTCATGTGGAACAGCATGGACAGGCGGGTAGCCGCGTTCCTTCTGGAGGAAGCGGCCATTGAGAACGCCGGCCTCCTCCATATCACCCACGAGGCCATCGCCAACCATCTGGGGACCCACCGGGAGGTGGTGACCCGGATGCTCCGTTACTTTCAGAACGAGGGCATGGTCAAACTGTCCCGGGGCGCGGTGGAGCTCACAGACCGGGCAAAGTTAGAGGCTTTGCGGGACATATAGAAAAGCAGCGCCGCCAGCCATGGATGTGGCCGGCGGCGCTTTGCACAATCGATCCGTTTCGTCCTTATTGATCCATCCCGCAGGCGGAGGACGATTCAATCAGACAGCGGTCGTTCGTTACGGTATCATAAAACCGGAAGCCGCCGGCGAAGTTATACGCCTCATAGCCATATCCGGCCAGGATCCGGCAGGCGATATAGCTGCGCAGGCCGCTCTGGCAAATCACATAGACCGGTTTGTCCTGCGCCACCTCATCCAATCGTTCCCGCAATTCATCCACAGGGATATTGCGGAAGCCCTCGATATGTCCGCCCGCATACTCCCGGGGCGTCCGGGTATCCAGCAGCGTTACGCTGCCGTCCCGGGGTAGGCCCGGCACATCCTCGATATGAAACTGCTTCATCACTCCCCTGGCAAGGTTTTCCACCATAAAGCCCGCCATATTCACCGGGTCCTTGGCAGAGGAATAGGGCGGCGCGTAGGCCAGGTCCAAATCCTTCAGCTCTGTGGCGGTCAGCCCGGCGCGGATGGCGGTTGCCAGCACGTCGATCCGCTTATCCACGCCCTCATAGCCCACGATCTGGGCGCCCAGAAGGCGGAGAGTCCCCTTTTCAAAGACCACCTTCATGGTCATCAGCTTGCCGCCGGGGTAGTAGCCCGCGTGGCTCATGGGGGACAGGACGACCGTATCCACATCCAGCCCCGCCCCTTTGGCGGCGGTCTCGTTGATGCCAGTGGCGGCCGCCGTCAGGTCAAAGACCTTGAGGACGGAACTGCCCTGGCTGCCCCGGTACCGGCTGTCCCCGCCGCAGATGTTGTCCGCCGCGATGCGGCCCTGCTTGTTGGCGGGACCCGCCAGGGAGATCACCGCGTCCTGTCCGGTGACAAAATGCTTCACCTGAACCGCGTCTCCCACGGCGTAGATGTCCGGCACGGAGGTCTCCATCCGGTCGTTGACCACGATGCTGCCCTTGTGGCCCAGCGCCAGCCCCGCCTCTTTGGCCAGGGCGGTGTCCGGGGTGACGCCGATGGCCAGCGCCACAAGATCGGCATGGAGCGTGGCCCCGTCCTTCAGCTGCACATCCACGCCGCCGTGGCGCGCCGCGAAACCGGCTACCGAACGGCCCAGGGCCAGGTGAACGCCGTGGGCCCGCGCCTCATTGTGGAGGAACGCCGCCATGTCCGGGTCGAAGGGACCCATGAGCTGGCCGAGCTGCTCCACGATGGTGACCTCCATTCCCAGCTCCCGCAGGTTTTCCGCCAGCTCCACCCCGATGAAGCCGCCCCCCACCAGCACCGCGGACCTGGGGCGGCGGGCATTAACGTAATCCTTGAGGGCGAAGGTGTCCTCCACCGTCCGCAATGTGAAGATCTGCTCCAACTCCAGGCCGGGGAAGGGAGGCCGGGTGGGCTTTGCCCCCGGGGAGAGGACGAGTTTGTCGTAAGGCTCCTCAAATTCCTCCCCCGTCTCCAGGTTTTTGACCGAGACCGTTTTTCTGTCCGAATGGATGGCGGCGACCTCATGGCGCACCTTCATGGCGACGCGGAACCGGGAGAAGAAGCGCTCCGGCGTCTGCAAGGTCAGGGCTTCGGGGTCGGTGATGACGTCCCCGATATAGTAGGGCAAGCCGCAGTTGGCGTAGGAAATATATCCCGACCGTTCAAATACCGTGATCTCCGCCTGTTCGTCCAACCGGCGGATGCGGGCCGCCGCTGTGGCCCCGCCCGCCACGCCGCCTACAATCACAA
Source organism: uncultured Clostridia bacterium (assembly GCA_947647695.1). Lineage (GTDB taxonomy): Bacteria > Bacillota > Clostridia > Oscillospirales > Oscillospiraceae > Pseudoscillospira. The sequence continues at coordinate 10,524 of CANSLL010000026.1, forward strand.
CTTTCATACAAATTCCACCTTTCCTGTATAGGCGGCGATGCCGCCAATATTTTTAATCTGAAGATATCCCATGCGCCGCAGCGCGTCCGCCGCCTGACGGCTCCTGGCGCCGCTGTGGCAGTACACGAAAAGAGGCGTATCCTTGTTTGCCGCCACAGCGGCCACGCGCTCCAGCTCCTGGAGCGGTACATTTTTGCTGCCGGGAATATGGCCCTCCCGGTACTCCCGGGGTGTGCGGACATCCAGCAGAACCGCCCCTTCCGTCTCCTCGTACTCCCTTACGCCCTGGCCGATGTCAGGACGGCGCAGAACGTCTAAAAAACCCATGCCGTTTCCTCCTTTTTTCTTTCGTATGCCCGAAAGCAGCGGTTGTTTCCGGGTCCCAATTACTGTTTGCCGCTCTTTGCCTTGCAGATCAGCTGCGTCATAGTGCCCATGGGGCAGCAGACGCACCAGCTGCGGGGCTTGAACAGGATCATGGTGATCAAGCCGAGAATGGTGGACGTCAGCATCACGCTGTAAAACCCGAAGGCGAACTGGGCGACGCCGGGATGAAAGAGCGTCCCGTGATACGCCCAGTGCCAGGGCAGCTTAAAGGTCCACAGCAGGGTCACCGCCTGCCCGAGATCCTGTACGCCGGCAAAGACCAGATAAGTATTCCACAACATCAGGAAAAACATGAGGAAGAAAAAAATCAAAAATCCATAGCGAAACCATTTTGTTTTCATCCACTTCGGGATATCCTTTTTCCGGGACAAGCCAAAGCGTCCGCCCAGCAGGCCGAACAGCTGCCCCCTGCCGCAGTAGCGGTTACAGTAGCCCTTTGTGCCCCAGATGAGGGAGATGATCAGCGGGATGCAGAAGAACAGCATACCCAGCCAGGCAAACAGGATATTGAAAAATCCCAGCGCCATATAGATCAGCTCTGCGATCCACAGGTAGTCATACCAACGCTTTTTCATCCCTGCACCTCCTGAATTTCAATGACGGATGCGGGGCACTCCTTCGCGCATTTACCGCAGCCCACGCACCGTTCCGGGTCCACATCCGCCCGGACGCCATGCCGGATCTGAATGGCAGACAGGGGACATACCTTCACGCAGCAGCCGCAGGCAACGCAGATGTCCCCGTTTACAGCGGCACGGCGCTTTTTTCTGATTCCCATACTGTGACCTCCCAAATTTGATAATCTGATTATACCGGAACGGGCCCGTGCGTACTGTGATAAAATCACACAGCCGGAGCAGCGCTGTGCGGACGCCGAAGCGGCCCCGCCCGTATCCCGGGTTTTTACCCCGCGGCCGCAGCGGCGGCCGGTTTTGCGGAAAATATCCCATCCTGTACCTTTATCATTGACGGGATCGGTGGGCGCATGGTATGATGACACAGAAACACTTGCTTTGATCACAAGCAGCCGGCACGCCGTGGGAGCAAAGGGAACCGGCACCGGGCCGGCGCGCCGGTACGTTCCGAGACGGAATCTTCCCGCACCGGTATCTTTGCGCGCGGCGGACATGATCGAAAACAATCCATATGGAGGGCAGACTTATGGATCCTACAAGGGAACATTTTGAACAGGCCGCCGCCGGAGCGCCGGACGGGCAGGGGCAGGAGCGGCACGGCAGCGTACAGAGCGTACAGAATCTGGAGGCCATCATCAACGAGGGTCTTCGCGTCGCCCTGTTGGAGGAAACGCCGGACCAGTCCCTGGAGGTACTGCTGGAACACCTGGGGAAAGCGCTGAACGGGGACCGCACCTATATCTTCGAGCGCAACGCCGCCGGCGGCGACGACAACACCTATGAGTGGGTGGCCGACGGCGTGGAGCCGGAAAAAGAGACCCTCCAAAACCTCCCGGCAGAGGTGTGCGCCAGCTGGTATCAGAATTTCAGCGTCGGCAGGCATATCGTCATCAAGCGTCTGGAAGACATCCGGGAAAGCGATCCCCTTCAGTATGAAAACCTGAAGCGGCAGAGCATCCACTCCCTCGTGGTGGTTCCCCTTTATAACGGCGAAAGGCTCATCGGCTTTTACGGCGTGGACAATCCTCCGGTAAAATCGCTGGAGTATGCCTCGAATATGTTGCAGACTGCGGCGTACTTCATCGTCTCTTCCTTAAAACGGCGCAATCTGGTTCGGGAACTGCAAAAGCGGAGCTATAATGTGCTTCACGCCCTCAGCGTGGACTACCTCGGCATTTATCAGGTGAATTTTGACACGGGCGAATGCGAGATCTACCGGGACAGCACCCGCATGGAAATGGATTGGGCCGCCCGTTTTGCGGACGGCTACCAGACCGCCATGGAGCAGTATATTTCCCGGTATGCGGCCCCCCGGGACCAGGAGCGACTCCGTACCGTGACGAAGAAAGACTATGTGCTCGCGCAGCTCAAAACCAGAAAGAAGTTTTATGTCCGCTATCAGGTACAGGGGAATCCCCACGGCCTGAAGCACCTGGAGATCCACTTTTCCGCCACGGGAAAGACCGGCGAGGAGCACTGCGCGATTTTTGCCCTGCGGGATGTCAACGCCGTGGTGGAACAGGAGGAAAAATACAAATTAGAGGCGCGACAGAGCTTAGAGGACATTTTGGAAGGAGCCCGGACCGGCATCTGGACCATCGAGTTAGAGGAGGACTGCCCGCCCAGGATGTATGCCGACCGGACCATGCGCATCCTTCTGGGCGTATCGGACGGAATCGGACCGGAGGAGTGCTACCGGCACTGGTTTGCGCGCATCGAGCCGGATTATGTGGAGATGGTGCGGGAAGCGGTGCGGGAGATTCTGGAGACCGGACGGGGTGAGGTGATCTACCCCTGGGATCATCCGGCGCTGGGAAAAATCTACGTCCGCTGCGGCGGCGTGCCGGATAAGACCTTCAAAAAGCCGGGCGCCTGCCTGAACGGCTACCATCAGGATATCACGGAGACCATGGAGACCCGGAAAAAGCAGGAACAGGCCATCATGGAGCTGCTGGAGAAGGTCCGGCGGGCCAACTCTGCAAAGAGCGAGTTCCTCTCCCATATGTCCCACGACCTGCGCACCCCCATCAACGGGATCATGGGGATGCTGGACATTCAGGAACGATGCGAAGGCGATCTGCAGCGGCAGCAGGAATGCCGGGCCAAGATGCGTGTGTCGGCAAAGCATCTGCTGTCCCTGGTCAACGACGTGCTCCAGGTCAGCAAGCTGGACAGCGGCAGGCTTTTGGAGGTGGCGGAGCCCTTTGACCTCCACGATACGCTGGAACACTGTATCTCGATCTTGTCGGCCCAGGCGGAGGAGGCGGGGATCCGACTGGTACTGGAGGAGGTTGGCTTGCAGCACAGCAAGCTGATCGGGAACCCGCTGCAGTTGAAGCAGGTTTTGATGAACGTCATCGACAACGCCATCCGGTTCAACCGGCCCGGCGGCTCCGTCTTTGTTCAGGTCAAGGAGCTCTCCTGCCGAAAGGGGACCGCGACCTGTCGCTTCGTGATCGAGGACACCGGGATCGGCATCGGAAAGGATTTCAAAAAACATATTTTCGAGCCCTTTACCCAGGAGCATCAGGGCGCCCGGACGCATTACAGCGGCGTTGGCCTGGGGATGTCCATTGCGAAAAAGCTGGTAGACCAGATGAAGGGGACCATCGAGGTGGACAGCCAGATCGGCAAGGGGAGCGTGTTCCAGATCACCCTGCCCCTTCAAGTCGATCAGGCCTGGCGGGCGCGCCCGGTGGAGGAAGAGCGGAACGTGCGGAACAACATCGCCGGGATGCGCGTCCTTTTGGTCGAGGACAACGAGATCAACTGCGAGATTGTGGAGTTTATGCTGAAGGAGGCGGGCGCGGAGGTCGTGACCGCCGCCGACGGAAAAGCCGCCGTGGACGCTTTCACGGCCTCCGATCCGGGGACCTTTGACTGCGTGCTTATGGATTTGATGATGCCGGTGATGAGCGGGTTTGAAGCGGCCCATGTGATCCGCGGCCTGGACCGGCCGGACGCGGGGACCGTGCCCATCATCGCCCTGTCGGCAAACGCCTTTGCGGAGGATGTGGCGCTGGCAAAGGACGCGGGCATGAACGAGCATCTGGCCAAGCCCGTGGATATCCAGAAAATGTTCCAGCTCATGAGCCGCCTGCGGCACTGAACGGGGCAAAAACCGCCGCTCCGCCGTGTATGGCGGGGCGGCGGTAACATTTGAGGTGATCTGACGCATGAACAAACAGAAACGAAATATGATCCTGATGATGCTCGTGTCCCTGGCCGGCGTCTATTGGATGGCGCTGGTCCAGTCCCTGGACACGCCGTATACCGCGTACGCGCCCCTGGACAGGACGGTGTTTGCCATCGACGGCACCGCCGTCCGGGAGATCGGCGTCCGCAGCGGTTCCTCGGGGTATCTGATGGCCTGTGAAGGAGAGGACGCCCAGGAGCTGATCGCATTGTGCAACGGGTTTCGGTACCGGTTTGCAATCCCCGGAAACGGCGCGCCGGGTATTCCCCTGGCCATGGGCGGATGGAGCTATGCCCTCGACATGGACGGGGAGCCGGGCGGCTCTGCGTATTATCATTTCGACAATTCCTGGGTAAAAGTGGGGAATCTGTATTTTTACGGCCCGCCCGGCTATTTCCGCGACACCATCCGGGATCTCAAGCGCGCCGAAAGCGAAGCATGCGCCGCGGAGGAAGAAGAATAACGCGTGGGGAGAGGCCGTCCCCCGCCTGGTGCAAATGCGGTACCCTTCCGCAGCTATGGCGGATGGCCGGTTGCGGGCGCCGCTGCTAAAAAACTTTCCGTACCGGCCCTTGTACGGTTTCCCGCAAGGATATGTGAGAGCGTCAGCAGGCCATCCAAGCGACGCAATTCCCACAGGAACCAGCTTTCCCAACTTCTGAAACCGGCAACGGGAATTGCCATGGAGCGGAACCAACTTTTGACTCCGCCTTGCACCCGGTCGCCGGCACGCTGTCGCGCCGCTTTGTCAACAACAATACAAAAACCGCTTGCGTATATAGTCAAAATAGTGTAAAATATACATACGAGACAACAGAAGTATAAAAGGCAGGGCGTGAAGTATTGCGAGTACCTCACGCCCCTATGCAGGAGA
>CANSLL010000027.1 GCA_947647695.1 uncultured Clostridia bacterium
TGGGTCTTCGCTGTTTCTTGCGTTGACGCCACCACGCCTTTTGCGTGGGCCTGCGCAGTGGCAGTTAACACCTTGTCCATGAGGGGAACGGCCTGGGTCACATAGCACTCCTGCCATGTGCTGACCACGACCGCCCGGAGCCTTGCCCCACTCCTCGCCGGCACTCCGTCCGGCAGCACGAGCCGCACCTCGAACTCATCCAGCAGGCTCACCGTGGTTCCCAGCCGTGCGCTGGCCAGCCTCCGAATGGCAGGCGCGGACAGATCCACCCCTGCCGTGAACGCCTCGTAGAGCGCCGCTGTGGCCCCTGTGCGGGCCGTTGCCGTGGGTTTGATGATGGGGGTGGGTAATTCCACCCTGGCCGCCATGCTCTCCCACAGGCCCGTTACAGCGCCCACACGGACGCTTGCTGTGGGGCGGACAACGGGAGTGGGCAATTCCACTCTGACCGCCGCGCTTTCCCGCAGGCCCGTTGTGACGGCTGCACGGACGCCCGCCGTGGGCTTGATCAGGGGGACAGGCAGTTCCAGGGGGGTGCGGACGGTCTCCCACAGGCCCGGCGTACCGGCCCCCGCCCTGGCGATAGCGGGCTTTGCGTTCACGCGCACGATGATGTCTATATCCACTCGGAGGTGGGCGGGTTTTACCTCCCGGACGTACCGCGTGATTTTCCCGTCCTGGATGGCTGCCAGGATGGCCTCGTCCGGGGTGGTCTCGATGTCCGGCAGGAGGGTGATCCCGAATCCGTATGGATTTGTAAGGTCGGTAACCTTGGCATCCATCCCCGCCACCGCAGAGACGCCCCTGCGTATGGACTCCGGGTTGATGGGTTTGACGCCGAACACCTTTGACAGGACACGCCGCCGCCGATCCTCCAGCGTCAGGCTCTCGTCCGGCTCAAACCCGTACACCCACTCCCAGACGGGGATGCTCCAGGTGCAGGTCTGCGGGTGTATCTCGGTGCGCATTCCCTCCGACCACTCGCGCAGTTCGTCCCATTCCCGCCCAATGACCTCATACATCCACAGGGCAGTATAGGATTGATCATAAAAGCCTTTAGTGACCGAGCGCAGGAACGCCTCCGCCGACTGGCTGCGGATGATGTCAAGCTCAGGCTTGGACAATCAACTCCACCTCCCCCGTTACCGGATACTGCACGTGTTCCACCGGGATATTGACCGTGCCGCCGTTTACTGTCAGGCCAGTGTAGTCGATGACGCCCAGGGTCTTTGCCAGAACTGCTCCGACCTGTACCCAGCGGATGTAGCCCAGATGGCCGATCTCGTCGTCAACAGCCTCCTGCCCTACGGTCAGCCAGTATCCGGCGAGGTTCTTTCTGAACCGCTCCTTTACGGCCTCGACGTCTGCGCCTTCCTCCAACTGAACCTCTGCCGCGATGTTGACGGTCAAGCCCTCCGGGGCAATAACAGTCAGGTGCGCTCCGATTGGCATCAGCCGTTTTATGTCCTCCGGGCCGTCCCCGGCGATGTGAATATATACCGCGTCCAGAATCTGCTTGTTCGCCGGGAGGCCGCTGCTGTCCACGATGATGAGCCGCACCGCCCCCGCGCACCTTTCCCGCCCCAAGCGGTCCAAGTAGTGGAACTGTTCGGGGAGGCCGGGATCTGGCCACTCCGGGTCAACAATGACTTGTCCCACTGCCGGGACTTCCTTGCCCCAGCGGATGTAGTCTGCCACGCAGCCCGTCATGGATGAGCCGTTGCGCATTGCGTCCAGTATGCGGATCAGGTAGTCCGCATCGCTCTCCGCCTCCGCACCGCCTGTGATCGCTTCCGGGTTCGTGACGTAAGCTATGCCGCTCATCGGCTTTACCATCAGCTTGACGGCGTCCTCCGCAACGTTGCCCGTTAGCCCACCATCCAGCGCCCGAATTGGCACCTGGCGCGTCACCTGTCCCTTGCTGTCCGGCTCACCGTCCAGACTCACACTCTCGATGGCTTCAAACAGTACGCTGGAGGTCAGTTCCGCTGGTGTGGCAAACTGATAGCCGACCGGAATGACCGTTCCCTTGGTACCGGTCACGGACAGTGCTCCACTCGCCCGGTTCGCCGCCCTGCGGATACAGTTCACCTTTTCCCCGTGCAGGTCGAGCCATTTCCCGTAAGACCACTGCGGGAACATCAGCTTGACGGTCTCGTTCAGCGTGAACTCTACCATCTCCGCCTTTTCCAGTGCCGGCGGCCTGGTGAAGTCCCACGGGATATTGCCCTCGCTCTTGTCTATCCCCTGCGGGAGGCTGTCGAGCATTCTGCGGTGTATTTCCTCTGCGCTCTGCCTCCGCAGGAACTCAGGGGCGTCGTATGGGTATGCGTATTCGTCTGGCATCTTCTTTCACCTCCCCCGGTCAGATGTCCAGCCTTGCTTTGATGCTTGCCGTATTTCCGTCCCGGCCAAAAACGGCGCACTCGATCCACAGGCTGTCCGCCTCCCACCGGAAGGTGAAGTCCCGGACCTGTACCGTGCGCCCCATGGGGTCCGCCAGCAGGGCCTCGGTGATGGTGCGCTCGAAGGCACTTTCCGCCGCCTTGCGGTCTGATTCTCTGAATGCCTGCTCAGCCTCGATGCCGGTATCGCCGCTGTAGGAAGCATGCGCCCACCTCTGCGTCAGAATGGATTTGGTACACCAGAGCACCCAAGCGTCATAGCCGCTGCCATAGAGCGTCCGATTCGCCCCGTCCGTTACAAAGTCCCCCCGTTCAACGTCCCAGAGCGGTGCCGGAGCATAGCGTTCCTCGTTCTCAATGTCCTCCGCCAGCGTGGCGGGTACGTCAAAAACAGGGAACAGGCTGATTTTGTTCTCCGCCATCAGACCACCTCAGTCGCCGGCAGGACGATGTCTACCACACAGGCATCGTCCCCCACCCAGGCCACCAGCACCCGATCCCCCGGCTTGATCTGCCGCATTTTCTCCGGGATCAGAACGTGGTGCTGGTGCATTCCGTCCGAACTGTCCCCGCCCGCAGTGCGCTGGGAGGGGATGGGCGGGTCCGGCGCCGGTCCGGTGGCCTCTCCTGTGGTGCCCTGCTGCGTCCCGCCGTGGTGGGTGCAGGTGAGGCCGTGCGTGTTATGGATGTGGGAGCCGCTGTGCGGCATCCCGATATCCTGCGTTTTTGCCAGGATGTTGTGGGTCGGCCCCAGAGTGAGCTGGCGGCAGACCATGTAGTCGGTTTGCGGGATAGGGCGGGGGAATCGGTTGGTCAGGAGGCTCATATCCTCCTGTATCACGCCGAAATCCAAGACCTCCGGCTTGTCCGTCATGCCGTGCATCCGGTTCTGGAATACGGCGGCCAGCTTGTTGATCCCCTCGTTTCCCATTGTGCTTTCCATTGTGTGTATCACCCTGCCCTTCTCAGCGTCATAGTCATCTGCCTCTGCGTAGCGTTGTGGGATACGCCGAGGACATGGAATTTTCCAATCAGGTTTCCGGCCGCCACCTCTACGGCGTCGCCTTTGCGAAGGAAGGGCAGGTCCGGGCTGTTGAGCATGATGCTTTCCTCCGGCTGCCCCCGCTCCTTCAGCGTGGCCTGCGCCTCCGCCTTTGCGGCGCCGATGCTCTTGTCGTTGTCCCGCTTGATGACTTCCTGCAGAATTCCGAAGCGCATATCGCCGTCCACGACCGCCTCCACGCTCGACCGGTCCTGGTTATCCTCTTTGCCGATGATCTTCACCCGCGTCACGAGGCTGCTCATGGACAGCTTGTCGGAGGTGCTTATGGTGTTCAGCGTATCGAAAACATACACATCCGAGTTGGTTCCGTAGGCGGAGACGGTCAGCGCGCCGTCCTTGTACAGGGCAACGTAACGCTCCCCCGTCTGCTGGCGCACTTCCTCCAGCAGCTTGGTTATGATGTCGCTCACAGCCTCCCCATTGAACACCTTTTTTTCGTGAGTGATCTGCTGGTCCCATTTGTAGGCCAGCGGAACGCCCCAATCCCCGCAGATGCTCCCCAGCATGGCTGGGGTCGTCATACCGGGGGAAAAATACTTGATGTCCTTACACTGCTGCAAGCGGATCATGGGGTCATAGACGGTCAGGGTGAGTTCCTTGGTCTGGGCACTGGTATAGCTCCACTCCCAGATGCTTCCCTCGAACATCTTCTGCCGCCCCGCGCCCCAATGGGCGTAAATCCGTATCATACAGTTCAGCTTTGCCAGGGACATCAAGTAGCCGGAGCCGGTCTTGATATTGACCACCGTGACCACGGCCTTTTGCGCCAGCTGGCCCTCCTGCTCCTCCCAGGCCAGCGAAATAAGGGCGTTGTCCAGGTCGTATATGACGCCGCCCTCGGTGATCAGTTCTACATCGTACTCAACCAGGGCAACGTCCACCTGCCCCGCCCTCCTTTCGTCAGCCTGGGATCGTCAGCACCTGTCCGGGGTAAATGAGATTCGGGTTGCTCCCGATTACGCTGCCGTTCGCCTGGAAGATTTTGTTGTAGTCGCTCCCTTTGCCGTAGAAGCTCTGGGCGATCTTCCACAGGCTGTCCCCCTTTTTCACCGTGTAGGTCTTTGCCGCAGGCGGGGACGGCCTTGCGGGAGCCGCCGCCGTGGTGGGCTGGCGATCCTGCTTCGCCTGGTTCCCGGACGTGCTGATCTTGATGTCCTTTGCCTGTATGAGCGTGATGGAATAATTGATGTCCCCGTAACCGCCCGTAGGCGTCCCCGTGAAGCTGGACAGGTATACATCGCAGTTGATGGGGCTTTCGGTGATCAGGAGCCGCGCCTTGACCGGCTTTCCGTACTGCGTCTTCAGCTGCTCGATCCAGCGGTAGATCGCCTTCGGGTCCTGCCAGTCAAAAATAAAAGGTGCCCCCGCGCCCACACGCTTCTGCCCCGGCAGGATGCCGTTCCAGCTGATACTGTCAAGGGAGGTGCCGCTTGGAAGCCGCACCTCCCCGATGCTCAGTATGGTGTAATTTGCGAACTGGTTCGCTATCTTGATGCTAATCTCGGTCGGAAGCATGGGAAAGCGCAGACGGTCGCTGTTCGTCAGATTTGTCAGGTAAATATCCATGCGCTTACCGCCACCCTTCCTTCGGTGTATTGGAGTAGACCTGCTGCATGGCCACCGCCAGCTGGTAGGCGATATCGTCCGTCATTCCCCGGACGTGTTCGCGTATGGCCGCCGCCAGCTCCTGCGGGTTCTGGGCGTTTCCGCCATCCACCTTGATCTCAAACGTCAGGCTCTGGATGGTGACCGGGACGGCCACGCTGCCATTGCCGCCCGCGCTGGACGCAGCGGGAGCATTGCCCCCTACGACCGGTGTCGGCGCTTCTGCCGGTTCCGGTGTGTTGCCTCCAACGATGCCGCCCTCTGCGTATGGCTTTACGCCGAGCATTTGCCCGGTGCGCTCCCACAGGTCGAGTCCGCGCTGCCTGCGGTTCCCGGACAGCGGGATGATGGCTTCCGCGCCGTCCTCCGCCACAAGGCCGAGGTGCGGGCGGGTCATGATGCCGCCCTCTGCGTGCGGTGTGGCGGTAGCAGCCTCATAACCGGCACTGGCGTTGCCTGTGATGCTGTCCCAGATGCCGCCGAAGAAGCCAGCGATTTTATCCTTCACGTTAGTAAAGAAGCTGCCAATGGTCTCTCCGATGCTGCTGATTGCGTTCGGGATAGATTCGGTGAAGAAGTTGACCACACCGTCCCATACCTCCTGCATTTTCTGCGGTATGGTTTCGGTGAAGAAGGTCTTCAGAGCCGTCCCCACGGTCTCCAGTGCCTCCGGCACAGTCTCGGTGAAGAAGCCCGTGATCCCTTCCCACAGGCCGGCGAAAAATTCGGGAACGCTCACCGTGAAGAAGTTCGTCACTGCGCTCCCTACCGTTTCTATGGCTGCCGGGACGGTTTCTGTGAAGAAGCCCACCGCCCCGTCCCAGAGATTCCCGAAGAACGTTGGCACGGTTACGGTGAAGAAGTTCCCAATGGCCGCGCCCGCCGTCTCGATTGCCGCCGGCACAGTCTCGGTAAAGAAGGTCGTTACCCCCTGCACCAGTTCATCGAATTTCTGCGGCACGGTCTCGGTGAAGAACAGCTGCACCTTGCCCGCGGCGTAGCCGATGGCGTATGGGACAGTCTCTGTAAAGAAGCCGCCTACGCCATCTACCAACTCCCCGAACTTCGCCGGCACCGTCTCGGTAAAAAAGCCCTTGACCGCGCTCCCGGCACTGCTCAACGCCTGGGGGACGGTCTCGGTGAAGAAGCTCTTTGCACCCTCCGCAAATTCGCCGAACTTCTCCGGCACAGTCTTGGTGAAGAAGCCGCCCACCGCCGCGCCGGCGGAGGACAGGGCCTTGGCAATGTTCGAGCCGCCGATGGCCGCGCCGATTGCTCCTATGCCGCCACCAACCGCCGCACCGATGGCCGTTCCCACGCCGGGGAGGATGCTGCCCACCGCCGCGCCGATACCTGCACCCTTGAGCGCCCCGCCGCCGATGTTAAGGGCCTTTTTCCCAACGCTTTCCTCTCCGAGGATGCCGTCCCCGGTGCCGCCGAGGGCCGCTCCTATGCCGGAGGCCACCCTTGCGCCGGTGCTGTCCGAGCCTGTCCACTCCTTCGCCTTGCCCACGCCGTGGTATGCATCTACGCCCATCTCAATGACGCTTCCGACTGCCGCCAGCGGAACAGCCGCTTTGGAGAAGAACTTCCCCGCCTTGGACATGCCGCCAGCCGCCTTTGCACCAAACTGCATCCCGCGCCCGAGTGCGCCGTTCTGCGCCATGGCCAGTGCGCTCTGGGCCGCGCTCCCGCCGCCCTGGGCGGCTCTGAAGATGTTGAAGCCATCGGATATCCCGGTGACGTTCCCGATGGCACTTCCCACGGCCTTTGCGCCGTTCACAAGGGCTTTCCCACCCTTGTAGAAGTTGTAGCCTGTCTTGGCGGTCTTGTACGCGCCATAGCCCAGCACAGCCGCCGACAGGCCGCTTGTGCCGCTTGCTTCCTTCCCGCCGGGGAGCAGGGTCGCCGCGTCCAGGACCAGGCTTTTCAGCCCGTCCTTGATGGCTTTGGCGAGGGCTTCTCCGACCTTCGAGCCGTCAAATCCCTCCATGAAGCCGTCCGCGAACGATTTCCCGATGTCCACGCCGTCCGTGACCGCACCGCCTATATCTACGCCCAGAAGGGCGAGGATGCCGGTCTTCAGCGCCGTTCCAAGCCCTTCTCCGATGCTGTTCGCCTTTTCAGCGATCCATGCTTTGCCGGTGCTGTTCCACCAGGCGTCAAAAGGCTCCGCTATCAGCTTGTCCCAGGCGATTTTGATTTTGTCCCACAGGGTTTCTGCGTTTGCCCACTCCGGGCTGTTTGTCATGTCCTTGATGGAGGCGGTTATATCGTCTATCTTGCCGAGTACGAAGTCCACCGCCGATCCAACCGCGTTCTGGATGTCCGGCATATGCGCCGTTACCCAATCCACCAGTCCCTTGACATATGGCTGCAGTTTCTCTCCGATGGCGATCTTCACGCCCTCTGCGGCGCTCTGCAGATAGTATAGGGAGCCCTGCAGGGTGTCCATCTTGATACCCGCCATCTCGGCTGCCGCGCCGCTTGAGTTCTCGATTGCCGCCGCCAGTTCGTTGAATTTTTCATCGGAGGCGTTTACGATTGCCAGCAGACCGCTCTGCGCGTACATTCCGGCGAGGTTTGCTGCTGTAGCGGCTTTTTCTGTTTCGGTCATCCCCTGGAATCCCGCCCGCAGCTCCTTCATGACGGTCATCAGCGACTTGGTTCTGCCCTGGCTGTCCGTCAGGGACACGCCGACCTTCTTCATGGCCAGGGCCATGGCGTTGCTTTCCTCCGCCGTCATGCCCTCCTGCTTGCTCATCCGGGCGAGGGTGGAGCGGAGGGCGGTGCCGGCGCTGGAGGCGTCCACACCGGCGTTGCCCATCAGACCGAGCGCCAGAGCGGTGTCCTCAATGCTGTACCCAAGAGCGCCCGCCTGTGTACCGGCCATCTTTAGGCTTTCTCCAAGTCCGGCGATGTCCGTCTTGCTGTTGGTAGCTGTAGCGGCCAGAACGTCGGCCACCCGTGTGCTCTCGCTTGCGTCCAGGCTGAACTGCGCCAGCGCGGAGGATGTAACGTCCGCCGCCGTGGCGAGGTCTACGCTTCCGGCTGCAGCCAGGTCAAGCAGACCGGGCATACCGGCCACGATGTCCTTGCTTTTCCAGCCCGCCATGGCGAGGTTTTCCATGGCCTCCGCCGCCTGCGCCGCAGAGAACATCGTGGTCTCGCCCAGTCTCTTTGCCGTAGCTGTCAGTTCGTCAAATTCTTCCCCGGTCGCGCCGGATATGGCCCTGACGTTCGCCATGCCCTGCTCGAAGTCCTTAAACGTGTTGATGGTGTCCGCCACGCCCAGGGATACTCCGGCGAATGCCGCCGCACCGGCGATGGGGTTCGCTATCAGCCCCAAAACCTTCCTGAAAGGGGCGGTGACAAGATCGACCGCTTTCAGCGTTACCGTCCAGACCTTCCCGGCGATCTTCTTCCCGGCGTTCGCCACATTCTGAATGCCCTTGCTGGCCATGTCCTTCAGCGTGGCCGCGACCTCCAGCTTGCTCTTGCCCTTCATACCCATAATTTGCTTCTGAAGGTTCATCATGGAACGTTCCAGCTTGCTTACGTTCGCTTCCGCGCTCCGCGCTCCGCTGGCGGTTTCGTCCGTGACCTGGGCTACTATGTCAATGACGGTAACGGCATCGTTCAACGCTTGCCACCTCCCCTCGCGTCAATTTTCAGCACGGGGGTCTGCGCCTCCGCCTGGATAGCGTCCAGGGTGTATTGCTCATACAGAGCCTTTTCCCCCAGTGGCAGGGCCATGTATCCGGCAATCCCGCCTATCTGGGGGAAACGCTCTATCACCCGGAGCATGAGGTACGTCCGTCCCCGTGCCTTTATCAGTTTTTTGCGGTTTCGTCCGCCTCGTCATCGTACCCGCTGATCTCGTTGATCCTGTCAATGATGCGGTCTTTCTCCCCGGAGAGGAGGACGCAGTCGATCACATCAACGCCCTGGAGTACGTTGAACGCCTGCTGGGCCTGCTTGTTGTCCCACAGCTTGGCCCTGTCCTCATCTACGGTGGCCGTGTAAATGAGCCAGGAGCGGAACTTGGACATATTGGTCTCGATCTCCCGCTTGGGCTGGCCCCGCTTCCGGGGAGCGAACTTGGTGGCGTGGTCGTGGCAGGCGAGGCTCTCCTCCTCGGAAATCGGCCGGATGCGGAACTCGAATTTCAGTTTGCCGCCGCGCTTGATCTGGATGCGCTCATAGGACGCTTCGCTGTCTTTCTCGTTGCCGGCCTCAATGAGGCCCCGGAGCAGTTCGCTCTCGCTCATCAGGATCTGCTCCTGCGTGGGCTGCTCCATCCCATCGGGCTGTTCATCGAACAGCTCGGGCATTGTGTTTTTGTTCATTGTCTATTCCTCCTTGTATTACTCGACCGGGACCCATTCGGCCTCAGTGAAGTTCTCCAAAATCTCCGGGGTGGCGTTCACCCGGAAACTCCATGCTCTCTTGATGATCTCACCGGGATTGAGGTTCTGCAGGTCGATCGTTCCGTCCGGGATACAGTTGCGGTACACCACGCGCTCCGCCTGCCCGTCCCTGCGGCGCATCTTCCCCTGGAAGTCGAAGGACGGGAAATAGCCGTTCTGCAGGTCCGCGATCAGCTCGGTCAGCATCACGTCGTCCCGCACCACGGCCTCGGTCAGCGTCAGCGTGACGCTGTAGCCGGTGTTTACCGCATAGACCAGGGCGCTGCCCACGGGCTGGTAGTCGGTGTTTGCCGGGGAGAGCTGCGCCTGGAACGTGTCTACCTCCGCGAGGAACAGGTTCGTCCCCTTTTTGGTGGTGACAAAGAGCCGCCCGTCCTTGCCGGTAATCAGCTTGCGAACGTCAAGCAAACTCTGGTCGTTCAAACCATCCATGTGTTGGTTCCTCCTTTACCGCTTAATCTTCCTCCGGTGCAAACCGGAACTTGAAGGTGTAGTACATCTTCTCCAGCGCGTCGATATCGTCCGCGTAGACCACGAACCACGCGCTGTCCCCCTCGGGCTTGTTGTCCGAGTCGTTCTCCACGTGCGCCCCGGCCAGCAGCTTGCGCTCCGCCACCATCGTCTGGCACACGCCGTTGGAGACCTGCACCACGGTCATGCGCCCGTCCGGGTCGTTGTTGATGCGCCCGATGAGCGGCTCCACGGTGTCATTGAGGCGCTGGAACAGCTCAAAGCGCACCTTGACACGCTTGATCTTCTTCCAGCCCTCATCCTCCTTCGCCGTGGGGAGCACCAGCGTGTTGATGCCCTGCTCCACCCAGACGGTGTTTGCCGCCGAAACGCTGAACATCAAAGCGCCCGCCTTGATGGCCCGCTCGTGCTGGTTGTTTGTCAGCAGTTCCGTACACTCCACCGCGCCGGTGATGGCCGCGCGGGTGATGCTCTCGTTGCTGGGGGTGCCGGCGATCAGGCCGGCGATGCGGGCCGCGGCCCTCCAGCCCTCGTAGACGTTGCCGCTGATGTCCGTGAAGCCGTTACCCACATAGACGATCTGGTAGTCGTTGTAGGCGCTGGCGTGCTGTAGCCGGGTCTCGAAGTCCACGGTGGTCGGTTCTCCGATCACGCCCATGGTGAACTTGCCGCCCTGGTAGATGCGGTTTAGGAACAACTGCATGAGCGCCTGGACAGCTGTGTCCTCGGTGTCGATGGACAGCACGTTCCAGCGGTACGCCTCCAGGGTCTCATAGGCTTTGCTGTACGCGCCGTTATTCACGGTGGGGTCTGTGCCACCCGTGATTTCAGCCTGGTCTACGCTGGCCAGCTTTTCCTCGCTGTCCTTCACCTTGGTCAGCGTGAAATAGTCGCTCCCCTTCGTGCCAAACGCTTCCATGAGCGCGTCTACGCTGTTCTCAGTATTGGAGAAGGTCAGCTTCTCCAGCTGTTCCGTACCCTCAACGATCAGCAGTTCGCTGGTATTCGGGTCTGCCAGCGTGGGCCGGATGGTGACGGCCAGTTTGCGGCTGCCGGGGTATTTCAGCGTCATCTGGATAACGCTCTCTCCCGCGGTGTCCGCAATGGTGTACGAGCCGGGAGTGCCGCCCGTACCGAGGCGCAGGGCGTAAACCAGCCGTGCGCCGCCCTTGAACTGCTCCAGCGGGACGGCGGTGGTGCCGTTCTCCCCGCCATCACCGTACTTCTTGGCGATGTCCTCGTACTGTTCCAGGACCAGCGCCTGTCCCAGCGGCCCCCAGTTGGAGCGGAACACCGCCGCGCACTTGCCGTCATCTACTCCGGCAACGGGCGGCTTGCCCCAGTTCTCATAGCGGAGATACACGCCGGGGCGGGTCTTTTTCTCGCCGATGATGAAAAACGAAGCCATTTACTTAACCTCCCTCTCCAAAAACGCCGCAACGATGGCCTTCGCCTCCGTCACGGTGGCGGCCTTTTTGCCCGCCTCCCGGAGCGCCACGCTGACTACCTCCGGGGTCGTACCGAACAGGGGGCGGGACTGCGCCGCCAGCTCTGTCGCTTTGTAGGTTGCCTCCATTGGGTTAACCCTCCTTTTTCGCTTTTTGTGATTCCTGGCTGTTCGCCAAATTGCCGTATGGGTGGAGCAGCCGCATCTGGGCATCCTCCACCCGAAGCGCGCCGTATTGCCCGGTCAGTTCCAGCTGTCCGTCCCGCAGGGGGTCTGCGCCGTGCCGCAAGGCTATCCGGTTGATAAACATCGGGCTGGTATCGGCCAGAATGACCTCCCCGTCAAGCTGCGCCCGCTCGATGATGGCCTTTGTCCATTTGTTGCGCTCCGGTACGCTCTCCGCGATGATGTGCGCCGCAAACGTCCCGGTGTACCAGGTGACGGCGTAGCTTTGGCGGTTCGTGCTGGATGTACCTGTGAAGCGCCAGTAGATGGCCGGGTTATCGTCCGTAGGCTTCCACACGGGCGGCGTATCGTCATAGGCGATAGCGGTCATCTTTGGGAAGTACCGCTTCGTCCATGCGTTCAGCCCCTGTATCGGGTCCGGGGTGGTCGTGATCTGCTCCGGGAACGCCATAATGGAAAAGGTCACGGTCAGCCCGTATACCTCCGGGGGCGTGTTGTTGCTTTTTTCCCCGCTCTCGTACAGAAATTCGTCCGACCGCTCCCACTCCGCGCAGAAAGTCTCCCGGTTCCCGTCTGTGTAGAACACCCCGGACACCAGCTCCAGAAGCCTCTGTTCGATGGCTCTGTCCGGGTCGAGGCCCCCTACTGCCGGGCATTCGCTGGTACACCAGATGTTGACCGTCAGCGTCCCCTCGGTCTTGCGCTCCGGGTCGTGGCGCATATCCACGTTGAAGTCCATCCGGGGGTATCTGGGACTGCCCCAACCGGGGCGGCTGTCGCTGGGGGCTTTCTGGTAGAAAACGGCGGGAGCCTCGTTGTAACGCGCCAGCATCCCGCCCATCTGTTCGTCCCCGGTTATCTGCTGGAGCAGGAGCTGGCGAAGCCCGCCGCTCATGCCCCGTCCCCGGTCTGCGGGGCGTTGCACTCATAGTTGACCGTCTGGAAGTCCCGCGTCCAGTAGATTTCCCACACACCGATGGCCACGTCGGCCGCGGTGATGTCGAGGTAGCTGCTGGCGTTGTTCTGCGTGTTGCAGTACAAAATCCGCAGCCTGGTTGCCGTAGCCTCGGTGATGAAGCCGTTTCTGGCCGTGGTATCCCCAGCCCGCTTGACGCGGATGCAGTCTCCGCGCCCGACCTGCGCAAGGTCGAACTCCTGATGGGTCGCGTTCATGATAAGCGCCATCGCCTGTCCTCCTAACCGCCCTTATAGGGCTTTTTGTAGATTGCCTTTACCTTCGGCAGCGCCATGTTAATGACAGCCTGCTTGTACGGGCGCGGCTTCATCCTGCCGGTCCCGTTCTCCAGCATCTCGCCAAGCAGCCGACCGCCGGCCCGCTCCCTGCTCTCAATGGCGGCCACCGCCCGGAAACGTGTGTCCTTCTTTTCCACGTGGACGTGCGCGCCCCAAGAAAGGCGAAACGCGCCTGTGCGCACGGCGGGCGGCTCCCCTGGTGCGGACGCCGTGTAGGACCTGCTCGTATTCGGCACCCGGTACTTCTTCCCGGACCGCTGCCCCCGCAGGACGCGGAGGGAGGCGCTACGCAATTCGTTGCTTGCACGGTATGTCCGCTGCGCGACCTCCTTCTGCACGCCCTTGAGCGTGGCGGCCACCGTCTTGCCGATGACCTGGGAGGCATTGCCCCAGGCCCTGCCGGTGCTCTGCTGGCTTGTGGGCATCAGATGTCGCTCCTTTCATCGCAGTAGTAGATCGTCCAGTGGTTCAGCCCTCCAGGGTTGTATGGGGCCGTCTGGATGATGTATCTCCGCTCGCCATGCATCAGGGAATCTCCGGGCTTTATCTCAAACGCCGCCGTTCCCTGCTGGATGATCTTATGGGACACGGGGTGTTCAAGCTGCCGCCAGCGCAGGGTTTCCTCCGGCTTTGCCGCAGCGAGAACGGCGCGGATTTCCCCGATGGGTTCCGCGCCGTTTGAGATAACTCTGCCGCTGGCGGTTTTGTGCTCTCCGTCCCGGTAGACCGTGAATGTGCGAAACTCCTGTCCCGGCATCATGTGGATTGCCCCTGAGAACATTTTCCGCCCCCCTATGTGGTCATTTTGCGGAAAGGGGACGGAGGGCCGCCCGCGCCGTGACAGGCTCTCGGGTTTTCCTCCATCCCCTTGTGGAAGTATGGGGGCGTTTCGGTGATAGACGGGGCGAGGGTCGGGATGGAGGCGGTGGCGAGTATCTGCTTCTTCAAAGCGTCATACATCTTCTGCCACCGCTCCGCCCGGTCTCCGAAGCCGTATTGCAGGACGTCTATGCGGGTGTCCACCTGGTAGCTCATCTTGAACAGGATTGCCTCCAGGACGGCCAGCTTGGCGCACAGCCACGCCTTCTTGCCCGCTTTCAGACCTGCAAGCACGGCCTCGTATTCCTCATCGGCCAGCGCACAGGTGTCCGCCCCGCCATCGGTCTGTGTGTCCCCAAGTTCAAAGCGCATCTGGTCTTTGCCCCTGGCACGGATCTGTGTTGGGTCGTAGCTGTAGGTCATGGTCGTGTCCCTCAGTCCTTATGCGACCGGGTATGTGCGGCGAGACCTTGCTGTGTCTGGAAAGCCCTGCCGCAGGTATCGCAGACGAATTCTCCGACAGTTCCTGCAATCAAGTCCTCGACTGTCAGGCCGCCCTCTGCGCCGCTCCCAGCCCCGTCCTGCGGGTTTTCGCCGTCCAGCCGGGTGGTTGCCTCACCCGTGCCGGAATCGCCGCCAGGGGCGCTCTCTGCGCCCTCTGCGGGGGGGTCTGCATCCTTCGGGGTGATCGTACCACCCTCGCCCCCTGCGCCGCCCTGCGTGTCCTCCGGCGCGGGAGAGGGGGAATCCTCCGCATTGCCGCCGGGGGCCGGAAGATCTACGTGGAGGATTCTGCCCATCTCCATCAGCTTGCGGGTCATGCCGGAAGAGATGACCGTGTCCGGGATGACCTCTCCGACCTTATAGTCGCGGTCGAAGCGCACGGGTTTGTTCGCAATGTACGCCATAGTCTGGTTCCTCCTTTACGCGGTGAAGCTGTCGCTGACCGCTCCCTTCAAAAACACACCCAGGTCGGTGGACGTGATTTCGGGGTCGGTGCAGAGCAGCCCCTCGATGAATTCCGTATGGGTCGCGGCCTCGCCGGGGTACTGCTGGACGCTGGTGTACTGCCCGTTGCCCAGCATATCCCAGGTGAAGGTGTAGCCCGCGGAGGGCTCATCGATGCTGGGGCTGGCGGTGGTGTAGGTCAGCAGGGCATCGTCCGGGTTACAGATGAAGCGCATATCGTCCGGCGCTCCGTAGGGCGCGGCGTTATATACGCTCTCCGCGATGACGATCTCATCCAGCCCGAACAGCTGGGCGAGGACGTTGGGGGTCACGTTGGCGGGGTTGGCCTCGCTGCCTTGGTACTTGATGCGCTCCAGGATGGAGGGGTTCACCGTCAGGGCGATGTATACGTTGGCCCCCAGCACCATCTTGTTCGGCTTGCGCAGGCCCGCCAGGAGCATCCTGTTCCGAATCTGGCTGAAGAAGGTCACGGGGTCGCTGTTGGCGTTGTCGAAGCAGTAGAACTGATCCGCGCCGGGGGTGCCGGTGTTCACGCCCGTGTAGACGTGCGTCCAGCTTTGGGGGTTGAAGTACTTCCCGGCCCAGATGCGGTCAAGGTGGATGTTCATCTGTTCGGCCACCCAACGCACCTTGCTGCGCCGGGGGTCGATGACTGCGGGGGCGTTGGTGCGCTGGAAGTCCAGCGTGGAAATCTGATCCACCCCGGTGATGACCTGGTCGACCTCGCAGTGGTAGAACTTGTCCCGCTTGCCGTAGATGCCAGGGGAGACGTGGCCAAACTCCGGCTTCCGGGCCATGTTATCCCGCGCCAGGTCGCCCTTGTCGAACTCGT
>CANSLL010000028.1 GCA_947647695.1 uncultured Clostridia bacterium
ATGAGTACCAGGAAATGTTTGAAAAAGCGAACAACATTGTGCTGGGCTTTGCAGGGAGTACGGCTGCAACCGGTGCGGTTCCCATTCCGTTTGCGGATGCTCCATTGCTGATTGGGCAGCAGGTAGCAATGATGATCGCCATCAACCGCGTTTTTGAGTTTGACATTGAGCGCGACGGCCTGATCTCTTTGGCTACGTCGGTGATCGGTGTCGGCGGCGCAACCGTAATTGGAAAAACAGTGGCGTCCAATCTCTTGAAGCTGATTCCCGGAGTTGGCACAGTAGCTGGCGGCGCCATTTCCGCTGGTACAGCGGGGGTCATTACCTTGGCGCTGGGGGAAGCCTATATTGAAGTCTGCAAGGCGATCAAAATGGGAAAACTGGATCAGAGCGATTTAACAAAGAGGGCCGGGCTGGATATGCTCAAAAAGTCCTTCAAAGAGCAGATGAAAAAGAGTAAAAAATAAGTTTGTGCAACTATATGCGGTCATTCTGGAAAATTGCGCAAACAATCAGGGGGAGCAGCTTTCGACATAGTTGCTTCCCCTGGTTTGTTTATTGTTAATCTGTTATGAATATTCGTCAGCGCGTATCCTTAAATGAGGGTACTGTCAGCAGGTCCTGCTCTTGATAGTACCGAGTTATGACGGACTTCCCCCAAAAAGTATCTGATTAGACGGTCATGTACTTGCACCTCAGGCAAAATGGAACATGCCAGCGGGCAGGGGCATAAACTATCTCGGGCGCCGTGTCAGGGAAGAGCGATTCCTGCTCCGCCGCTGCGGCGTATTCCCGGTGCGCGGCCCCATATGAAAGGAGAGCCTTTTATGTCTCTGCCCAGTTTTCCTAATATTGACCCGCCCATCCAGCGCGAAGATGCGGTCAATCAGATTCTCTCTTCCATCGCAATGGAGGAGCTTGGACTGAGCCATATCCTCAACGCTGAGGGTGAGAAGCTGCAATATATCCTCGGGACCCTGCCCGGTCTCAGCGGTCCGCCCGCCACGGTCAGCGATGTGCTGTCCGCCAACGAGAGCGTCCGCGATCTGCTGGAGGCCGCCGTTCAGAACCAGCTTTTCCTGAAATCGAAAATGCAGGGTGCCCTGACAGCCTCCCCCATGCAGGGGGCCACCGGCCCCACCGGCCCCACTGGCCCTGCCGGACCTGCCGGCGGTCCTGCGGGAGCCACAGGTCCCACCGGTCCTGCCGGGCCTGCGGGCGCTGCGGGGGCGACCGGTCCCACCGGACCCGCAGGAGCCGAAGGCCCTCGCGGCGCGGCCGGTCCCACCGGCCCTGTCGGTCCTACCGGCCCCCAGGGTGACCCCGGCCCTATGGGTCCCGCGGGCATCCAAGGCGTTCAAGGCCCCACAGGGCCCACGGGCCCTGCGGGTGCTGACGGAGCCACAGGCCCCACAGGGATTGCCGGGTCTGCCGGCGCCACCGGTCCCACCGGCCCTGCCGGCCCGGCTGGAGCTGCTGGCGCAACGGGACCTGCTGGTCCCGCCGGCGGCGCCGCCGTCGACACCAACGCGTATATCACCAATACCAGCGGCACAACATTGAATGTCACCCCGTCGGGTACCGCGGTTCCTTTGCCGGATGACTATATTATTTTATCCAAGGACATCGGTGTCAACGCCGGCCGCACCGCGCTCACTGTGGATGCCGCCGGCCTCTATCGGATCTCCTATATCGTCAACACCACCGAGCCTGTGGCCGCCGGCACCCGGCTGATGATCAAGGGCACCGCGAATCTGGCCTCTACCATTGCCCCCGGACTGCCCTTGAATCACTTCTCCAATGAGGTGGTGCTCAGGCTGAACGCGGGCGACACCGTTGCTCTGGAGATGTTCGGCATTTACAGGACAGCCCGGCTGGTGCCGGACGGCCTGGGCGCGTCCCTGAGCATTACCAGTCTGGGCTGAGGAGGGGTGATTGGATGTCGATGCCTTCGTTTCCCAAAAACGATCCCCCGCTGACCCGCGAGGGAAGCCTCAACGAGATCATATCCTCCATCGCGGCCGAGGAGCTCAGTCTGAGCCATATTCTCAACGCCGAGGGCGAGAAGCTGCAATATGTCCTGGGCACTCTGCCGGGCCTGGATGAAGCCGCCAGCATAGATGAGGTCATGAAAGTCAACCGGAGCGTACAGGATACCCTGTCCGGCGTGATGGCCCAGCAGGCGGTTCTGGCCGACAAGCTGAGCGCGGCAATGCGCGCCCCGATTCTGCCCGGTCCCACCGGACCTACAGGCCCTGCCGGCGCGGAGGGGCCCGCCGAAGGTCCCACGGGTTCTACCGGCCCCACCGGTCCCACAGGGCTGGACGGTTCCGCGGGGGCGGTGGGGCCCACCGGTCCCGCCGGCATAACGGGTCCCGCCGGAATCACGGGGGCGGAAGGTCCCGCCGGGGCGAAAGGAGAGCCGGGCCCCGCGGGACTCACTGGTCCCGCCGGTCCCGCCGGACTTGCCGGTCCTACCGGCCCCGCCGGTCCTGACGGGCTCACCGGCCCCACCGGCCCCACTGGTCCTGTTGGGCTGATGGGCGCGACCGGGGCGTCCGGACCGGAAGGAATCGCGGGAGCCGTGGGAGCTACCGGCCCCACCGGACCCACTGGGCCTACCGGTCCCAGCTTTATCACCGCCTTTGCGGCCAACACCCGGCGCACCGCCATCCCGGTGACGGAGAGCGGCACCGCGCTCCCCCTGCCCGACGCTCAGGTACTGCCGCTGGAGGTCCACTACAACGAATCGGATTCAACGTTTACGGTGGATGAGGGGGGCGCCTATCTGATCTCTTATCATGTGAATACCACGGAACCTGTGACGATGGGGACCCGGCTGAATATCAAATCGGGCTTCCGTTATACCGACGCCACCGCGTCCACGATCCCTCCGACGGCGCCCCGGTCCAGCTTTGAGAACCATGTAAAGATCAATCTGACCCCGGGCTCCACGATTTCACTGGAGATGTTTGGCCCGGATGGGACCGCCACGCTGTTAGGCAACGGAGCGGGCGCGTCTCTGACCATCATCCGTCTGGGTGATACAATCTTCCGACTTGATGAGCATGATTCGGATGTAGAGATCGGGGACGATTAGGGGCGGCGGCAGCGCCCCATGGAGCGGACTGCTGCCTCACCTTGGCGGCCCCAGCTGAAAACGGACCGCCATCTTGTCTAAAACAGTATCCCGTTCCAAAAGCGGCGGATCTGCTTTTCAATATGCTTCGACCTCCCGCTGGTCTTACCGGCGGGAGGTCAATTTTTACAGCTGACGTGGACTTTGCGGCCAGCGTCTTTATTGCTGTCGTTGTCAGTCAGGCAAATGTCCATTCCGGGCGGTATTGCGCTGTTTTCCTTGAGCGAGGGATCCGAAAAGATACCCTGTTTTTTTATTTGCCATAAAAACCGCTCAATCCGGGGGAATATGGCAAAGAACAGGCTATGCCGGGCCGGTACCCCTGTCATGGCGGAGCTTTTGAAGCATTGGGGAGAGATTGATCAGGGACGCGGCGAAAATGATAGCGACGCCGGCGATCCGGTTGGCGGGGATGGCTTCCTGGATCAATAGAAATGCGAAAATGGGGGAAAGGACTGGCTTGAAGAAAAAGACCAGGGAGGCTGTACCCGCCGAGGTGCAGTCCATGGCGGTGAAATAGGACGCAAAGCCAATCCCTGTGACGCCGATGCAGACAAAAAGGAATGCCGGAAGGACCGCCCAGCTGTAACCGGTGAAAAAGGGAATGTTGGCGTAGTCGTGCAGCGGCGTGGCCCGCAGCGCCGCCGCGATGACAGGGACATGGGTCAGGGCAGCGGCGGCCATCATTTCAGCGCTGCCGGATAGAAAGCCCAAACAGGTGGTAACGACGGAGCCATAGGCGGCGCTCTCCTGTTTGCCCAGGACGCCGTATAGCGCAAAGGCCAACACGGCGATCAAAACGTAGAGCACGCCCGCGGCGTTCAGCTGCATGTTCCAGGGACTGACGATAACGAGGATCCCCAGCAGCTCCAAAATCAGAGCGGCCACGTTATGGCGGCGGACCGGCTCGCCCAAGAGCAGCACGGCAAAAAGCATAACAAACAGCGGGTTGCTGGAGAACAGGATGGCAACCACTGACGCGTCGGTATGCAAAATGGAGAGCTGATAAAACGTCATACTGATGAAGGTGCCGGTAAAGCCCAGCAGGGCGATTTTGGCCAGGGCCCGTGCGTTCAGCTCCGGCGCATCCGGCCCGCGCCTTTTCAGCTGGCGGATGGCAAAGGGAAGCAGCACGAGCCCGCCGATGAAAAAACGGGTAAAATTGAGCTGAAAGGGATGAAAATGGGGCGACACGCCCTTCAAAACCACCTCCATCAAGCTGAAAAGGATCGTTGTAACGACAATGCAAAGAATGCCCAGCTGTTTTTTGCCCATGGGGACGCCTCCTGATCTGTCGACTGCATCCATAAATGCTTCTACCATTATAATCCCGTCAAAGGAATTGGAAAGGGACAGGATATACAAAAAGCGTCCGATTTTATAGAAAAAGGTTGGTAAAGGGATCAACAAGGCAAAGGACAAACAAAAGGGACTGCGCGGCTTTCTGAGAAGCCGGCGCAGTCCGGGAAACATACCGCGCGGTATGGAATTGTTGGTCCCTTCGCCTGTGGCTTGTACAGTCGGTTGACTGTGGCGAAGGGTTGATTTGAGTGTAAGGGGAGTGAAAAGCGAGAAGAAAAATGATCTGTGGAAACGGTTCCTTTCTGATCACATCCATATCCTACCATGAAAAACGGCGGCAATGGTGACGAAATTGTATTTCTTTTTTGAATAAAGTGTGAAGATGAAAATTCGACGGACGGCGCAAAAAAGGACCGGGCGGCAAAACCGGTCCTTTCCGCTGAAAATTTATTTTTTACGCATGAGCAGCGCGGGGCGAAAGCACCTCAATCAGCTTTTTCGAGCCAATCAGCCGGAGCACGATGATCTGCACCGGGAGCATGATGAGCGTCTGGGGGATGCGGGTCACCAGGAGCTCAAGATAAGGCGTGGTGTACAGCATCGACAAAAACCAGGTGTTCAATCCCAGGCTGACGCCAACTTGAAACAGGACCACCGCTGCGGCGATGGCGGGCAGGCTGCCGCTGCGGCCCTTGAGCAAAAAGCCGTAAAGAAAGCCGTTGAGACAGGCGCTCAAGGTCAGTGGAGGATACCAGCCGAAGGGGCCGAGGAAGCAGTTGATCAGATCGCCCACTCCGGCGCAGACGGTACCCCATTTTGCGCCATAGAGCATACCGCACAAGGCGATGGGGACAAAGGAAAAGCCGATTTTGAAAAACTGGGTATGGATCCCGAGATAGTTCATCAGCAGTACGTCCATGGCGACGAGGATGGCGACGCGGATGAGGGTTTGCAGCTGGGGATGCTGGAATTTGCTTTTTTTCATGTTTTTTACCTCCTTCTTCACATAACGTTGTCAAAAAGGAGGCGAAAAACGCGCCCCTTCCTAACAGCGGAATGCGGAACAGGCACCGCTGGGCGTTTGCCCACTCGTCCGGCCAGCAACTTCCCGTCTGACCGGCACTTAACGCGCCTGCT
Source organism: uncultured Clostridia bacterium (assembly GCA_947647695.1). GTDB lineage: Bacteria > Bacillota > Clostridia > Oscillospirales > Oscillospiraceae > Pseudoscillospira. The sequence goes on from CANSLL010000028.1 coordinate 5,579, forward strand.
CCTACTCTGTTAGCAGTGGATATGAACTTGTATCAGCCGTTCTGAGACAGGACGGCCGACCGGACGGCGCCGGTCATATAAAGAGAGCCAACGGAGCAGATGACGTCATCTTTTCCTGCGCAGCGGAGCGCTTTTGCCACAGCGTCCGCCGCGCTTTGACACGCGCCGGCTTCTTTACCAAGGGAGTGAAGCAGCCCGGCCAGCGCTTCCGCGTCCATGGCGCGGGGACTGTCCGGCGTAAGGGTGAAGAATCGTTTCCCCAAGGGAGCCAGGAGCTCCAGCATGGAAGCATAGTCTTTGTCGGCCAGGACGCCCATCAGGAAGATGAACCGGCGGCCGGGGAAATAGTGGGTGAGCGCGGCGGCGACGGAAGCGGCGCACTGGCGGTTGTGCCCGCCGTCGGCGATCAGAATCGGATCGGTGCGGAGCACCTCGAAGCGGCCGGGCCAGCGGGCATCCTCCAGGCCGGCGGCAACGGCGCTGTCGGGAATCGTAAAGCCATGTTGACGGAGTACCGCTACCGTTTCCAGCACCACGGCGGCGTTTTTCCTCTGGTGCTCCCCTAAAAGGTGGAACGTCAGCACGGGGCCGTTCCGGTAGCGGAATTGCTGGCCGCGGATGGTGTCGGACACGCACTCGATGCGGGAGAAATCTGCCCGGTGAAGCACTGCGCCACGCTGGCGGCAGACGTCCGCCACCACTTGGCCAACGCCGTCGTGCTCCGGGGCATAAAGAACGACATCGCAGCCGTCCTTGATGATGCCTGCCTTTTCAAAGGCGATCTTCTCCGGCGTGCCGCCCAGTTCTTTGACGTGGTCCAGACCGATGTTGCAGATGACCGCAGCCTCCGGCGCGGGGATGACGTTGGTGGAATCCAGCCGTCCTCCCATACCGACTTCCAGGACGACGATATCGCAGCGGTGCTCCTGAAAATAGAGAAACGCAATGGCGGTGATCAGTTCAAACTCTGTAGGAGGATCGTCCATGGCTCCGGCGATTCGGCAGACCCGTTCCGTGAGCCGGCCCAATTCCGCATCGCCGATCTGGACGCCGTTGACGGACATCCGCTCATGGAACGTCTGAAGGAACGGGGAGGTATACAGACCCGTGACATATCCCGCGGCGTTCAGGATGGACGCGGTCATGGCGGCGGTGGAGCCTTTACCGTTGGTACCGGCGATGTGGACAAAGCGCAGCGTCTGCTCGGGATTGCCCAGCTTTTCCAGCAGCTCTGCGGTGCGGGTCAGGCCCAGGCGCGTGCCCTGCCAGGGAACGCTTTCCAGATATGCAATGGCTTCTGCGCCTGTCATGGCGGCACCTCCGGTCGTTCCATCAGACGATGGAAAAAGATAGGTTTATCTTAACGCGTTTTGTACTATTATGCAAGAGAAAATCCGCCGGTGGGAGTTGAACCCCACGGCGCTGTAAGAAAAGAAACGTTGGAGAAAAAATGGGGCGGCGGGGTGTTATCGGGCGCGGTAGGGTAAGACTGGACGGGAAAATTCTCATTGCCCGCCTTGCGCTGGAGGCAGAAATCGTTTATACTGAAAAGCAAAGGGAAAAGAGACCGGGAAAGGAGTGATACTGTGCGCATTGGCGTACTGTATGCGATGGAAAAGGAAGCTGCGCCGCTGCTGCGGGCCTTGAAGGCGGGCGCGCCGGAGACGGCGGCAGGCACGGCGGTCTACGATGTTTCGGATCAGGTGGCGGTCTGCGTTGGCGGCGTGGGTAAAGTCAATGCCGCCATGGCGGCTCAGCTGTTAATCGACCGCTACGGCGTCGACCGCATTTTGAACGTGGGCTGTGCCGGTGCTTTGGCGGATCTGCCCGTGGGGACCCTTGTGATGGGTACGGACTGCGTCCAGCACGATGTGGATACCTCCCTGGCCGGGGACCCGCCGGGGCTTGTCTCCACGGTGAACTGCGTCCGTTTTCCCTGCGCGGAGCAGCTGGAGACGGTGACGCTGCTGGCCAATATGGGCTATCCATTCACCCCGGGACCGATTGCCACGGGGGACTGGTTCGGGCGGGACTACGAACGCGCCGCCGCCATCCGGGAAAACTACGGCGCGCTGGTCTGCGAGATGGAGGCTTGCGCCGCTGCCCAGGTGTGCTTGCGCAACGGCATCCCGTTCCAGGCGTTCAAGGTGGTGACGGACCACCTGTTCGCGGAGCGCCAGGATCAGGAGTATCAGGAAAATGTGGAAACCGCCATGGCACGCCTCACCGATGCCGTCGGCGTTTATCTTGATTTGATGGAGGAATGATGATGGAACGCATTGCAAGTTTTACTGTCGACCATACCAAATTAGAGCCGGGGATGTACCTGTCTCGCCGGGACGGGAACGTGGTGACCTACGACCTGCGCTTCAAAAAGCCGAACACCGGCGACCTGCTCTCCAATGAGCAGCTGCATTCGGCGGAGCATCTGTTTGCCACGCTTCTGCGTAATTCGTCCCGGAAGGACGCGGTAATCTATTTTGGCCCCATGGGCTGTCAGACGGGCTTTTATCTCTTGGTGGACGGCGCGCAGCTTTCGGACGCGGACACGATCGGCCTGCTCCGGGAGGTCTGCCGCCAAGGCATGGACTATGAAGGCGAAATGCCGGGCAAGAGCGCGGTGGAGTGTGGCAACTACCGCAACCTTGACATCGCCCTGGCCAAGGAGCTGTGCGGATTTTACTATGACATCATCCGGGATTGGACTGTGGAAAAACTCCAGTATTGATCTGCGGAAAGGAGCGTGAGCGGTGAAACGGCATATCAAAGCGGCGCTGTGCTGCCTTGCTGTGGTGCTGCTGGCCTTCCAGGGCGCCGCCCTGGCGAAGGAGGGCGGCGGGAAGTCTGCGTTTTCCGATGTAAAGGCGGGCAGCTGGTATGAGGGGACCGTCACTGCCATGGCTGCCTCAGGATGGCTGAAAGGCTATCCCGACGGCACCTTCCGCCCGGAGCGGGAGATTTCCGGGGCGGAGTTTATCTCCGTGGTGGCCCGCTGTGCGGGACTGGAGGAAGCGTCCGCCGTCCAAACGGGCCATTGGGCGGCGCCGCTGCTCCAGGCGGCGCTGGACGCCGGGTGGTACGACTGGGACGAGCTGCCGCCCACAGGGGAGGGGTATGACAAGCCCATTTCCCGCGCGCTGGCGGTGAAGATCGTGATGAAGGCCCTGCGCCCGGCGGAGTACGGACGCTATGATTACAATGGTGTGTCGGCGCAGATCGGGGATTTTTCCGCCCTCAGCGGTCGCTATTACGACGGGGTTCTGGCGGCGTATACCGTGGGTGTCGTGACCGGCGACGGAGCGGGCAACTTTCGCCCCCAGGACAGCCTGAGCCGGGCGGAGGCCTGCGCCATCATCCAGCGGGCGGCGGCGGGCGGCGGGAGCACGCCCGGGGAGAACGGCTCCGGCCAAAGCACGTCGGGCGGGAGCACGCCGCCTCTTCCGCCGCCGGCGGAGACGGTACGGGGCGGCGTCAGCGAAAACGGATGGCTCCAGGTCAAGGGTGTGCAGTTGTGCAATGAAGCGGGGGAGCCGGTGGTGCTCCACGGCATGAGCAGCCACGGCATCCAGTGGTACGGGCAGTATACCTCCCGGCAGGCCATCGCCAATACCGCTGCTTCCGGCGCAAACCTGTTCCGTGTGGCCATGTATACCGGCGAGGGCGGCTATCTCAGCAATCCTGCCGCCGTCAAAGAGCAGACGGTCCGGGCGGTGGACAACGCCATCGCCAACGATTTATACGTCATCCTCGACTGGCACATCCTCTCCGACGGCAATCCCATGGACCATGTGGCCGAAGCGGAAGCCTTTTTCCGGGAGATGGCGAAGCGGTACAAGGACCAGCCCGCGGTGCTCTACGAGATCTGCAACGAGCCCAACGGCGGCGCGTCCTGGAAAAAGGACATCAAGCCCTACGCCGAACGCATCGTGGCGGTCATCCGGGAGGAGTCGCCCAAGGCGGTCATCCTGATCGGCAGCAGTACCTGGAGCCAGGACGTGGATCAATGCGCCGCGGACCCGGTGGCGGGGGAAAATCTGATGTATACCTGCCATTTTTACGCCGGTACCCACGGGGCCTGGCTGCGCGAGCGCATCGACAACGCCCTGAAAGCGGGCGCGCCTATCTTTGTTTCCGAGTGGGGGACCAGCGCGGCGGACGGCAGCGGCGGCGTCTATCTGGACGAGTCCAAGGTCTGGCTGGATTTCCTCGACAGCCGGGGCATCAGCTGGGCGAACTGGTCGCTGTGCGACAAGGGGGAGACCTCTGCGGCCCTTCAGCCGGGGACCGGCCCGGCAAAAAAGTGGACGGAGCAGGACCTGAGTCCCTCGGGACGGTTCGTTTTTTCCCGGTTTTGATGGAAAATATCTGCAAAATTCTCGTATTTTCTCAAAAAATGCGTTGACAGGCTTGCGTTTGGCTGATATACTATATAAGCCGCTTTGAATGGGTACAGAAGCGAAGCCTGCGGGCTTCCACCCCCGACAGCGAGACTCGAACCGCGGTCGATCCGCGGGTATTGAAAGAGAGGTGCAAAAGGATGCACGCAATTATCGAAGCATGTGGCAAGCAGTACAAGGTCGCCGAGGGCGACGTGGTCTTCATGGAGAAGCTGGGCGCCGAGGCCGACGAGACGGTGGTGTTCGACAAGGTCTTGGCCGTTCTGGACGGCGATAAGGCGACTTTCGGCGCTCCCGTGGTCGAAGGCGCAAAGGTCGAGGCCAAGGTCATGAAAAACGGCAAGGGCAAGAAGATCATGATTTTCAAGTACACTCCCAAGAAGGGCTATCGCAAGCGTCAGGGCCATCGTCAGCCTTATACGAAGGTTGAGATCGGCAAGATCTCCGTCTGAGTGATGACGACGGTTTCGTTCCATCTGGAAGAGAGCCGCATCACCGCCTTTGAGGTCAAGGGACACAGCGGTTATGCCGCCGAAGGGGGCGACATCGTCTGCGCCGCCGTCACCAGCGCCGTGCGCCTGGTGGAATGTACGCTCAACGACGTACTTGGCCTCGGCGCTGCCGTGAAAGTGAACGAGAGATCCGCAAAGATTTCCGTCTATCTTCCCGGCGGTCTTTCCGCCTCTGCGGACAATACCTGTCAGACGGTCCTGACCGGCCTGATGGTCTATCTGACGGAGCTTCATGAGGAGTATCCTGACAACATTACGGTTTTGGAGGTGTAACGTATCATGTTAAAGATCGGCATTCAGTTCTTCGCCCATAAGAAGGGCGTCGGCTCTACGAAAAACGGCCGCGACTCCGCATCCAAGCGCCTGGGCGCGAAGCGTGCGGACGGTCAGCATGTGTTGGCCGGCAATATCCTGGTTCGTCAGCGCGGCACGAAGATCCATCCGGGCACCAATGTGGGCATCGGCAGTGACGATACCCTCTTTGCAACGGCGACCGGCATCGTGCGCTTTGAGCGTCTGGGCAAGGACCGCAAGAAGGTCTCTGTGTATCCTGTCGCTGAATAACGGAGCGTGTAAAGTCCCGAACCGATCCGGTTCGGGACTTTTTCATGAGACCGGATGGTTTGCAGCGGCGGATTGGAGGGAACTGCTCCGGGTTACAATACACGATACGCGTTTTTTGAAACGGGCGGAAAACAACGGTGTCCGGGATGTGTGAAACGGTGTGATTGTGGCAAGAATTTTTGTATGCGGAAGAGGGCGGCGTCCATGAACGTCTACGATAGTCCCCAGTACCAGGCTTGCCGCGCAAAGTATGCGTTTTTGTTTCAAAAGACGTACCGCGCCGGACACCTGGGAGAAGATGCCGCGCAGGAATTTTGCAGCGGTTACACGGTGCATACCCTGCGCTATGAAGAGAAAGAACCGGGGCGGTGTTGGTACCATGCCGCCCGTCACCGGCTGGCGGACGCGTCGGGGAAAACGGTATATACCTGGGACAACATCAACGACAGCGGGGATTTTTTTGCCCTGTTTCCCCATGCCAACGGAAACCATTATCTGGTGTTCCGGGAGGACCTGTACGGGTACAGCGTCCTGGAGGTAGAGACCGGAAACTCTCTTCACTATATGCCGGAGGAATCCTTCCCTTTGGGAAAGGAACGGGCTCAGGAGACCTTTATCTGGGCCGGGGCCGTCTATGACCCGCAAAGCGGTTTGCTGGCCGTCTCCGGCTGCTACTGGGCCTGTCCCAACGACACGCTGCTGTTGGATTTTTCCGACCCGCTGGCAGAGCAGGACTGCGGCGGCTGGCTGGAGCTGCACGCCATCGTGGACCCGGACTACGAACGCTATGACGACATCGACCTGTTGGGCTTTGGGCCGGACGGGCTGCTTTCCTTCCGGGCGTTCAGCGCCGTGGACGGCAGCCGGATGGCGTTTACCCTTCCGGTGAAACAGGTTCTGGAGCGGATGAAAAAAGAGCGCCTTTCGGACACAGAATAAAAATAAAGCACAGGAAAAATAAAGGGCAAAAAGAACAGGAGGTGCCGGACCATGGCAGCATCCTTTGTGGATAAAGCGAAGATCACCGTGAAAGCCGGTAAAGGCGGCAACGGCGCGGTGGCGTTCCACCGGGAGAAATATATTGCGGCGGGCGGCCCCGACGGCGGCGACGGCGGACGGGGCGGCGACATCGTGGTGCAGGTGGACGACAACATGTCCACATTGATGGACTTCCGCTACAAGCGGAAATATGTGGCCGGCGACGGCGGCGACGGCCAGGGGATGCGCCGCTCCGGCAAGGACGGGGCGTCCCTGACGCTGCGCGTCCCCCGGGGCACGCTGCTGCGGGACGCGGAGACGAACGAGATCATCCGCGATATGTCCGGCGGGGAACCCTTCGTTCTCTGCCAGGGCGGACGGGGCGGTTGGGGCAACTGCCACTTTGCCACGCCCACCCGTCAGGCCCCACGGTTTGCCAAGGCGGGGATGCCCGGCGAGGAGCACGAGATCGTGTTGGAGCTGAAGCTATTGGCGGACGTGGGACTGGTGGGCTTTCCCAACGTGGGCAAATCCACCCTCCTGTCCGTGGTGAGCAAGGCCCATCCCAAGATCGCCAACTACCATTTCACCACCTTGTTTCCCAACCTGGGCGTGGTATTCGTCGAGGGCGGCGAGTCCTTCGTCATGGCGGATATCCCCGGCATCATCGAGGGCGCGTCCGAGGGCGCGGGATTGGGCCACGATTTCCTGCGCCATATCGACCGCTGCCGCCTTCTGGTCCATGTGGTGGACGGTTCCGGCAGCGAGGGACGCGACCCCGTGGCGGATTTTGACGCCATCAACGAAGAGCTCAAGCAGTACAGCGCGGACTTGGCGGAGCGCCAGCAGATCGTGGTGGCGAATAAGAGCGACGTCTGCCAGGACGAGACCCTCCTGGAGCGTTTACGCGAACGGGTGGAGGAAGCGGGCTATCCGCTGTTCGTCATCTCCGCCGCCGCCCATCAGGGGACGCGGGAGCTGGTGCAGGCCATCGCGGCCCGTCTCCAGACGCTGCCGCCGGTGCAGGTGTACGAGCCGGAGTATGTCAAGCGCCCCGAACCCATCGATATGTCCACGCCTTTGGACATCACCGTGGAGGACGGCGTCTGGACGGTGGAAGGTCCGTGGCTGGAGCGGCTGATCGCCAACGTCAACTTCGGCGACTACGAGAGCCGCATGTTTTTCGACAAGCAGCTGCGTACCTGCGGGCTGTTCGAGCGCATGGAGGAGATGGGCGTCAAGGACGGCGACCTGGTGTCCATGTACGGCCTGGAGTTTGAGTACCAGCGCTGACCGGATGCAGCTTTTCAGATTTCAAAAAAAGCGCTCCGCAGGAGTTTGCCGCCCGCAGGCGGCAAAGTAGTTGAATCGTTTTTTCCCCGGCATGTACGGGGAAAAAACACTATGCGCGCAGCGAGCGTCGAATGGTCCGCTGTAAGCGGACCACCGAGGCGCAGAGCGCAGCGAAGCCTTCTCACAAAAGTGGCTTTGCCACTTTTGTGATTAAAAAAAGCAGAGCGGCAAAGCCGCTCTGCTTTTTCTTCGCCCGCTTCCCTGCTGGAAAACGGGGCAGACTACCATAGAAGATTTTTTACTTGATCTTCTGCTCGTAGTCCTCGATCATCTTCTTGACCATCTGGCCGCCGACGGAACCGGCCTCACGGGAGGTCAGGTGGCCGTTGTAGCCGTCCTTCAGATCGACGCCGACTTCGTTGGCGGCTTCCATCTTGAACTTATCCATGGCGGCACGCGCCTCAGGGATGTTGATCTTATTGCTGGATTTAGCCATAACTCTTTGCTCTCCTTCTCATTTGGAATGAATTGTTTGGGTATCGCATGACTATCTTGTGCAGACGCGGCCAAGTTATGACCTTAAAATTTTTCCTTTTTTGACAAAAGACGCTTTTTCCCGGCGGATGCCCGCCCAATCGGGGAAAACGCCTTGACAAACGCGGATAGACGGTATTACAATAAAATTATATTAGATAAAGTGGGAGGGAGTTTCTGATGAAAAAATCTTTGTTGATCCTGACGCTGTGCGTCCTTACCGCCGTCTGCGTGGGGTGCTCGCCCAAGGAGGTCCAGTCCCAGGGCAGAGACTACGGCGAGGTCCACAACCTGGAGGTGGGCGGTACCATGTCCACGGCATTCTTTGACATGAACGTCAATTCCGCGTCCCTTGCCGCCGATCTGGACGGCTATGTCCCCGAGAACGAGGGCGACAGTTTCCTGGTGGTCAACATCACCGTGAAAAACACCTTTGACAAGACCATCCCCATGTCCGACGCGGACTTTGAGCTGGGCTACGACGGTGCGGACGCCTCCGCCACCATTTTCCCTGAGGGTGAGTTTGCCCAGGGCCAGCTGGCCGAAACCTACGAGATCGCCGAGGGCGACAGCGTCACCGGCGACCTGATCTATGTGGTGCCCGGCGACGCCGGAGATTTCCAGCTGTATTATTACGATCTGTGGGAAGATAATTTCAAGGGCGACGAATTTTGGCTGCCCTTTGCTTTGAGTGCGTAAAAAATTTTAACAGGGCGCTTCACCGACTGGAATTTTTCCCAAAAAACGGAAAAATACCGTGACAGGTGGAGTGCCTTGTGCTATACTATATCCTGTATTGGAATATGGATTTGGCGGGGTATACCCCGCCATGCTGTGATGTCACATCACAGCATACTCCTTTGCAAGACCGGCGGAGGATTCCGCCCAATTTTTGAATGAGAGGATGAAATGAGAATGGCGAAACGATGGAAGAAAGCGCTGTCGCTCCTGCTCGCCGCGGCCATGTGCATGAGTCTGCTGTGTACACCCGCCTTTGCGGAGACGGACACGGACGGCTGTGCCCATGAGTGGGCGGGCCATGGAGAATGGTACATATGCCTGCGTGCATTGCGGCGCGCAGCAGGGCGAGGATGCCGGGGATATCCAGGACGGTGACGTTCAGGAGGAAGACGGTATTGACGGCGAGGACGAGGCTCCCGCTGCGGGACCGTACAGAGCCCCCGCCCGCGCTGCCGGCGAGGACGGCGCTGATCCCCAGGCGGAGGAATGCACTGGTCCAGACTGCACACACGTTGCGGCCATTGAAAATGTGCATTATGACACCCTCCAGGCTGCCATCGATGCTGCCGAGTCCGGCGGGACGGTGACGCTGCTGAAGAATGTGAACATCGAAACCGCTATTAATGCAACGAAATCTATTATAATTGACGGCGGCGAGGATAGGCATTCCGTTATAGCTACCGGCGCTTTGAATGGCAATGACGGTCGCGTGTTTAATATCAACGAATCTAATGGACTTAAAGTGACTTTCCAAAATATGAAGATCGTTGGTCCGACCACCGGTACATATAC